>CAYOGP010000001.1:0-33264 GCA_964403555.1 uncultured Spirochaetales bacterium
TTGGCGATTGTTTCTCCTAAGATACCGAATTACATACGATATTTTATAATTAAAGCCCATATTTTGCCCCGATTGGGGCTTTGTTCGCCTAGGAAATATTTTTAAGCACTGCCTTGACGTCCTCAAAGCGGTGCTTACCTAATCGTAGTCCCCGTGTTGCCGTGATTTTCTCGTAAATGGGGGGACCCGCTCTAGATCTCGATAGAGGGACCGGAGCGAGTGGGACTAAGATTGTTAACAACCTTGGGGAGCCCCGACCCATGGGCCCCAACAGGCCAACGCCCCAAGCGGGCGAGGCAGGAGGGAAAGAAGTATGAAGATCCGACCTCTTCACGATCGGATCCTGGTGCAGCGTTTGGAGGAGGAAGAAACCACCTCTGGCGGCATCATTATTCCCGATACAGCTAAAGAGAAGCCTCAGGAAGGCAAGGTCGTTGCCGTTGGCAATGGCAAGGTCGCTGAGGATGGCAAAAAGACGCCACTTGACGTCAAAAAAGGCGACAAAGTGCTGTTTAGCAAGTATTCGGGCAGCGAGGTCAAGCTCGACGGCGAAGACCATCTCATAATGCGCGAGGACGATATCCTTGCCGTGCTCGAATAAGGAGAGCCCTAATGGCGAAAGAAATTCGATTTAATCAGCAGGCTCGAGAAAAACTCTTGGCAGGGGTTAATGGCCTCGCAGATGCAGTTAGAGTGACTCTCGGCCCCAAAGGCCGCAATGTAGTTATTGAGAAAAGTTGGGGTTCCCCCACGGTGACCAAGGACGGCGTAACCGTCGCCAAGGAAATCGAGTTCGAAGACAAGTTCGAGAACATGGGCGCCCAGATGGTCAAAGAGGTTGCGAGTAAGACCTCTGATGTTGCAGGAGATGGCACCACAACGGCGACCGTCCTTGCGCAGGCAGTTTTCCGAGAGGGAAGCAAGCTTGTGGCTGCGGGTATGAATCCGATGGACTTAAAGCGTGGAATAGACAAGGCAGTAGAGTCGCTTGTTGGCGAACTACAGTCGATGTCAAAACCAACGCGTGACACGGATGAGGTGGCACAAGTCGGTACCATTTCCGCAAACAGCGATGAGACTATTGGACAGATCATTGCGGAGGCAATGGAGAAGGTTGGGAAGGAAGGCGTAATAACTGTTGAAGAGGCGAAATCGATGGAGACTGTCCTCGAAGTCGTCGAAGGTATGCAGTTTGACCGTGGCTATCTTTCCCCTTACTTCGTGACCGACACCGAGCGGATGGAAGCAGTACTAGAAGACCCATTGATCCTTCTCCATGAGAAAAAGATCAGTAACATGAAGGATCTGCTACCTCTGCTTGAACAAGTTGCACGACAAGGAAAGCCTCTCATGATTCTCTCTGAGGATCTTGAGGGTGAAGCCCTTGCGACTCTTGTTGTTAATAAGATCCGTGGAACGCTGAACGTAGCCGCGGTGAAGGCACCAGGTTTTGGAGATCGTCGAAAAGCGATGCTTCAGGATATGGCAATCCTCACGGGTGGCCAGGTGATTGCCGAGGAACTAGGTCTGAAGCTCGAGAACGTGACCGTTAAGGATCTCGGATCGGCAAAACGGGTAGTCATAGATAAAGACAACACGACAATCATCGATGGTGCAGGAGCCAAGAAAGCAATTGAAGGACGCTGCGCAGAAATCCGAGCTCAGATTGAAGAAACGAGCTCCGATTATGATCGAGAGAAGCTTCAGGAGCGCTTGGCCAAGCTAGTCGGCGGTGTTGCAGTTGTAAAAGTTGGTGCGGCTACTGAGACCGAGATGAAGGAAAAGAAGGCTAGAGTTGAGGATGCTCTGCACGCGACTAGAGCCGCGGTTGAAGAAGGCATTGTGGCTGGAGGAGGCGTTGCTCTTCTCCGTGCGCAGAAATCGCTCGACAGCCTCGAAAATGAAATTCCTGAAGAACAACGTCCCGGAGTGAATATTATTCGAAGAGCTATCGAAGAACCATTGAGGAGAATCTCTGAAAATGCAGGGATCGAAGGCTCAATTGTCGTCGATAAGGTCAAGAATGGTAAGGGCGCGTTCGGATTTAATGCGGCAACCGAGGAGTATGAAGACCTCATCAAGGCTGGCGTTATTGATCCAACTAAGGTGGTTCGTTCCGCAATCCAGAACGCCGCAAGCGTTTCCTCGTTGCTCTTGACGACGGATGCTCTTATTGCGGATAAGCCCGAACCCCCAGCTGCGGCTGGTGGTGCACCTCCAGGCGGCGGAATGCCGGACATGGGTGGAATGGGCGGTATGGGTGGAATGGGTGGCATGATGTAACCGATTGCGGTTATTTGGGGTTAGAAAGACTCCACTGTCCCCGCTCGACACAGAGCGCAAGACTTAGAAAGGCTTCGAAGTATATCTTCGGAGCCTTTCTTTTTTTAAGATCGGGAGAGATTCCAAAGTGTAGTTGTTTGGGTTGGTGCAGATTCTCTCAGGAGAATGCATCGAACCTAGCTACAGTAATGCAAGTTGGCTGGGTTCCCCGAGCACCCTGGAAAAATCCTCATTAGTTTCGATCAAGATGGCATCTGCGATCGGGCGTAATACGCGATTCACATAGTGTTCGTAATCGATGTCAGTTGGTGCCATTCCTCCGGGTTCCACGTCTTGTGGTCCGTGAAGGGTCATTACATAGTGAATTATACCTCGCGTCTTTCCCGCATTTCGAGCTGCTTGCACATGTGGAGGCGTTGTTTTCGTGTACTCACTTTCACTTTTTCTTAGACGTCTTGAGTAGATAAGTTCTTCGTCAAGAACTCCAGATCGCAGTTTCAGTACAACTTCACGAGCAAAAGGCACCATTGGTTTATCCTGAAATAGTCGTTTGAGCATCCCGCGTTGAAGGCGTTTCGCTAATTGTGGCCAGTCTCTTCTTACGCTCTCTAGGCCCGTAATATGCAGGACACCTTTTTTCCATCCAGCATATCTCTTCTTGCTTCCTTTAGTTTTGTAACGAGTCCGTGGAAAAAACAATCGATCAAATATCATTTCGAGTTCTAAGTTGAGCATCGACTCGACTCCGTAAGTTTCGTTGATTCGATTGCGGATCTCTTCTTGAATTGTTTTCCGTAGACTCTCACCGCAATGCGACTGTAAGGTCACAAAAACTGAGTCAGTATCGCCGTAAAGGACAGTCGTATCGTGTTTTTTGAAGGACTCGATAGTCCAGTGCAGAATCTTTTGACCGAATCCTGTAATCGCATTTGCAATTGCGGGTTCAAAAAAACGACAGGAAGATGCACCGAGGACACCATAAAACGAATTCATCATTATCTTGATAGCTCTATCGGAGTGACAGTCGTTTCGAGATTTAGCGTCCTCACGAGCTTTCATTAATCGCCCTATAATTTCTGGCAGAATGGCGTCGGAGACGGAAAATTTGGCACCATTCGGGGCTTCGACGGAAATGGCATCTTTTTTTCCTAACGCGTAGGCCAGCGGATCGAGGTTAAATGTTTGAATTAAGCTTGGATAGAGGCTCTTGAAATCGAAGAGTCCAACATTTCGATAGATTCCGGGCGTACTTTCGAGTACAGCTCCACCCGAAAGTTTAAGCGCCTTTTTATGTGGTGTGACACTTGGGGCCACTCTCCCTCTTTTGTTCAGTTCAGGAATGTAAAGTCTATCGAATGACGCGATGCTCCCGTTAACTCGATCCAAAGGCATACCAGTGAGCCGACTTCTCTCTACGCAGAGCTCGAATAACCCCTCCTTTTCGAGGATGTCCGTGACTAACCGGGCGTCTTCGAGGTTGTATTCCGCAAGTGCCTGGGGATCTTCTACGTATTGTCTCTGGATTTCAATCGCTTTATTTCGGGTACCTGAATCGATTAGTTTTCCTCGACCCAAGACCGACTTCGCAACGGTATCGAGCTTATAGTCTGGTAAACGTAACGCCTCTCTTGCGACGGGAAGCGCGTCGAGTGCCACCCTTCCTGGTATTGAACCCCGTGTGCGACCAAGAAATCCGGGGTCGCGATGAATTTGAATCTTTCCAGGAACTCGCCCGAAGCGTTCTTCTACGTTTTGACTTTTGCAAAATTCAGAAAGGATCCGGAGGTCGAAATCTACAAGGCTCCATCCTAGAAAGATGTCTGGATCCAGTTCTTTGATCCGATGAAAAAATGCTTGTAGACAGTGCTTTTCATCGGGAAGGCAAATTGCGCCTTTCACGTCTTGTCTACTTACCAAGAAAACTTCCTCTATTCCGCAACCAGCTATGGCAATCGAGAAGAGAGTCTTCGCGTTGGGCGAAGTTTCGATATCAATTGAAAGAGTTCGTAGTTTTGGTCGAAAGCTGGGGTTTGATGTGATGCGAGGATTGCGGAAGAGCAAGAGTCTATCAAACTCAGTTGGCTTTCCCTGAATCGAAACACCGCCTCGGATTCCTCGCGTCATTAGGTATCTGGAAGCAAAAGGTATGTCGGCTTCGTAAACATTAAGATTATCGGAGATGAGTTGATCACGTATGTACGGTATTTCTCCTGGGGTTTTTGCAAGTACCCTTAAAACCTTGCCACCGCTAAGGTTTGTGGATTTGACTGGTTCGATGCGAAGATTACTATTACTTCTGATAACTTCAGCATCGCCCTTATCTATGTAAAAAAACGGCTGCTCTCTGTCATCTTCTACTAAGAAGGCTCTTCCATTTTCTAGCTTTCCAAAAACCTGAATAATGGGTGAGTTCTGCAGGATTCGATAGCGAGCTTGCAGTACGAATCCATGGAAGAGCGTTGGTGGCATACCAAGATACCTACCTGAACAAAAGCCGAGCCAGTTCTTTACGGAAGTGCTCTGTTAGCTCGTGGTTTGGTCCCAAAAGTTCAAAAATATCCAACATACGTTTTCTTGCAGCTTCTTCCGAAAACAGCCGATCTTGACGGATTACTTCAAGGAGATTTTCTAACGCCTCCTGATAATGCATGTCTGAGGCAAGAGCGAGTCCAAGATCAAGACGAACCTGTAAGTCCTTTGGGTTCTCCCTTAAAGCATTTTTCAGTTGTTGGGTATCTCCTGCTGAGGCCTTTGTTCTAATTATTGCAGCTACTCGTTCCGCGTCTTTTTGTTCTGAGGTCCCGAAAGGGATTCGTTCTAATAATTCGAGGGCGGCGGAGAGTTTTTCATCTTCTGCCTCAGGTGCACTCTCAGAAATTAGTTTGGCTAGCCCCAGGAGTGCTGAAGGTTCATTAGGATTTTTCTCTAGTGACTTACGAAAGGCTTCTTCTGCCGCATTCAAATGACCAGAGTCTGCTAGCTCTTTGGCCTCTCGAGCTAGAAACCAGGCTTTGCCTGGAATCAAGTCACTTATGAACTCTCTAAGAATGGTTTCGGGTTGCGCTCCAACGGCTTCTTTCAGTGGCTTTCCTTGCCAAAACCCTAGAATGGTGGGAATACTTTGAACCTTGAACTGCTGGGCCAAACCCTGAGCCTCGTCTACATTTACTTTGGCGAGGATAAATTTCCCTGAAAACTCGTTCGCTAACTTCTCTAGTAAAGGTCCTAGGGTGCGACAGGGACCACACCAGGGGGCCCAGAAGTCGACAACAATTGGAATGCTGTGGGAACGTGTGATCACAAGGTCTGGGAATTGCTCTTCCGTGAGGGACTCGACCCAACTTTCTCTAGTCATAGTCTGTACGTTGCTCGATTCTTAGCGAACTCACAAGTGGTCCCCGTGGGTACTTTGAAGGATCTCCCGCCTCTGCGTGGAAGAAGACGTGAGCTGAGATACCCTAGACTTGAGAGAGCCTCGATAGCGAAGGCCAGGAGGAGATATATGCCTTGGGTGATTACGAAACTCTGCCGAGATTGCGTGGACCAATCGTGTGTGGAGGTTTGTCCGGTCGATTGTATTTATGGTTATGCTGGAGATGCATCGGACGTCCCGAATCAATTATTTATTAATCCCGAAGAATGCATTGATTGTGGGGTTTGTGAGCCCGAATGCCCTTGGGAGGCCATTTACGAAGATGAGCGAGTCCCCGAGGTATTCTCCGACGACGTTGCAAGTAATGCCCGGGTTGCAGACGAACAGGATAGCTTCGCCGTCCCCGAGGTAGACGAAAAAGATAAACCTTCGGAAGATCAGATAAAGGCGAACAAAGAAAAGTGGAATCTGAACGATTAGGTAGCGCCTCCGAAGATTTCCTTGGCAGGAAACTTAGAGACCTGAGGATTTCAGTAACGGACAGGTGCAACTTCCGTTGCCCTTACTGCATGCCGGCGGAAATTTTTGGTGAGAGTTATCCGTTTTTACCGAAAAAGGAAATTCTTTCCTTTGAGGAAATCTCGCGCCTTGCAAATCTGTTTGTCGCACTTGGTGTGAGTAAGTTGCGTATTACGGGCGGAGAGCCCCTTTTGCGTGTTGAATTGCCGAGACTGATAAAGATCCTCGCTGGCCTTCCTGGTCATCCTGATCTGGCTCTTACGACTAACGCGTATCTTTTGGAGGCTAATGCGGAGAAACTTTTCTCCGCCGGTTTAAGAAGAATCACAATTTCTCTTGACGGTTGCGACGAGGAGACCTTCCAGGCAATGACTGGTAGGCATGCAGATCTTTCTCGGGTTTTGAGAGGAATAAGCGCTGCTGAGAAAGTGGGATTCTCTCCATTAAAGATCAATTGTGTCGTCCGAAAAAACGTAAACCAGCATGTCATACTTCCAATGGCCGAGAAATTTAGAGGAACGGGACATATTCTTCGTTTTATAGAGTTCATGGATGTAGGAACTCGAAATGGCTGGGACCTATCTCAGGTTGTGACAGCTAAGGAAATAGTTGAGTGTCTTGATAAGGCATATGGATTGGAGGCACTAGAACCGAACTATACGGGAGAGGTTGCCAGGCGCTATCGATACGCTGATGGCGCGGGCGAGATAGGTATTATTGCCTCGGTGACCGCACCTTTTTGTGGGGATTGTAGTCGGGCTCGGATAACTGCAGATGGTCGATTGGTAACTTGTCTCTTTTCCGAAGAGGGCTTTGATCTAAAAACTTTTTTAAGAACTGGTGCTGAAGACGAAGAGATCTTAGAGAAGATTGCGGGGGTATGGGGTCTCCGACGAGATCGTTATTCCGAAGAGCGTACTCACCTGACAAACCTAGGTAGGTCGCCTCGAAGTAAGATTGAGATGTTTCAGGTAGGCGGATAAGTTTGTCGACACAGACAATTACTAGTCCATTGAATGATTCAATGGATTCCTACTGGACATTTAGAGTATGCTAGTCGCATGAGTATAAGAGCAGGTGTCGGTTTTGCGAATTTTCCTTTTAAGAGTGCAAAGGCCTATCTAGACTTCGCGAGATTTTGTGACGTATCGGGGATAGATAGCATTTGGCAGACGGATCGGTTGCAATCCGAAGAGCCATTTCTGGAAGCAATGTCCGCTCTGGCCGTTGTAGCGGGTACGACCCAAAAAATAAAATTTGGCATGAATGCGGTAGTTGTAGGCTTCAGAGATCCTTTAGTTTTGGCAAAGCAATGTGCAACGATCGATTATCTCTCCGGGGGTCGTCTTTTACCGGTGTTTGGAATAGGCGCTCCTGCTTCCCCAGAGTGGAAGGCGACTGGACGAGAAACGAAGAATAGAGGCAAAGCAGCAAACGAAGCACTGGAAATTATTCGAAGGCTATGGACCGAAGAGTCCGTGACCTTTGAAGGAGAGTTCTATCAGTATCGGGGAGCGAGCATTTCTCCGCGACCAGTCCAGGATCCCTTACCGTTATGGATAGGTGGAAGTAGTCCAGCTGCACAAAGGAGAACGGCGACTTTGGGAACTGGCTGGATCGGTGGTCTTAACACTCCTGACGAGGTTGGTGAGACGATCAGAGGCATTCAAGGTGAGCTTAAAACTAATGGTAGGTACATTGATCCCGATCACTTTGGTGCAAGTATTCCCTTTCATATAGGGGACGCGAGCGATGTGGATATAGAAAGTCAGTATTTAGGGCAAGCCGCTCGAAACGCCGGACTAAATATGGATGATGTCTTTGCAGTGGGTGAGCCGGAGAGAATTTCGGATCGACTGAACCAATATGTTGCTCAAGGTGCGTCCAAGATTGTTTTGTTCCCGGCAGTTGAGGACGAGGAATCTATAATGCATCAGACCCGATTACTGGTTGACAAGGTTTTGCCAAATGTTGAAGACCGTTAAGCATGCCCAGGGCACAAGTAAACGAGATTATTATCGAGTACGATACATTCGGTCGGAATGACGCCGATCCCCTCCTGCTTGTAATGGGCCTGGGCGCGCAGCTCGTATTTTGGGAAGAAGAATTCTGCGAATCTCTTGCGAATAAAGGTTTCTACGTCATACGTTTCGATAATCGCGATTGCGGTTTATCTACAAAGTTTGATAAGGCTGATGTTCCCAGTTTAAAGACGCTCATGTCTAACGATCATTCCAATGAAGCTGTTGCTTTGCCTTACACAATGGATGACTTAGCCGATGACTGCATTGGTTTGCTCGATGCACTAGGAATTCAATCGGCACATTTGGTGGGTGCTTCGATGGGCGGAATGATCGTTCAAACCGTTGGATGGAGGCACCGTGAGCGGGTTCGCAGCATAACCTCGATTATGTCGACTACGGGAGATCCATCCTTGCCCCCTCCCTCCCCCGAGGCTCTGTCGGTTCTTTTCCCCCCGCCTGTTTCTGGTAAGGATGAATACGTAGAAAACGCACTTAAAAGTTGGGAAGTCGTTCGCGGAAGTGGGTACGTTCAGGACATCGATAGAATCCGTAAACGTTCGGAAAGATCTTGGGATCGTTGTTACGCTCCAGAAGGAGTTGAGCGGCAGATGGCAGCCATACTAGGCCAGGGTAGCCGTAAAGCTCAACTATCAGAACTTTCAGTGCCCTTTCTTGTCATACACGGGACGGACGATCCTTTACTTTCACAAGAATGTGGTCAGGATACGGCGGACACTGTTTCGGGCGCTGAAATTATTTTAATAGACGGTATGGGACATGACATGCCAAGAGAAACCTGGCCAATAATTATCAACGGCATTGCCAACTTAGCTTTAGCGTAAGTTGGTATGGAGACTTACTTCTATGAATTTGTTGAAAGCCATTCAAAGTAATATTACGTGTAGGTACTACAAAGACGACCTCGTGCAAGATGAGGTGCTAGCTCGAGTGTTTGATGCCGCTCGTTATGCGCCAAACGGAGGGAATCGACAGCCTGTTCGCTTTATTGCTGTTCGAAATGAAGTAGCAAAAAAAACTTTGCGAGATCTCTACTTGCCCTACTGGCGAGACTATACGAAAGGTATTGATCTAGGTGAGATTAAGGTGAACAGTGTCCGGCGCATGCTCGAGGATGCAAATTATTTCGCAGATAATTTGCATACCGTTCCCGTGATCGTAGTTGTATGTGCAAAATTGCAGGATGTTCACCCTACAGACCATGAATTAGGACGGCTATCGATCGTTGGTGGAGCATCCGTATATCCAGCGGTTCAAAATATGTTATTGGCCGCTCGGATGGAGGGCCTTGGGACTGCACTGACGACGCTGCTTTGTCACGAGGAACCTAAGGTCAAAGAGCTCTTGGGTATCCCGGAAGATATTTCTACTGCAGCCCATATCACTCTTGGTTACCCACAGAAGGATTTTCCAAAAAAGCTGGTGCGGCGACCTTTGAGCGAGAGTGTTTTTTCAGAACGTTATGGGAATTCCCTTTCTGGAATAGAGAGCTAGTCAATCTACTTTCTTGGTAGCCCGCGACGGATGTTTTGAAGGCCGCGAACGATATAATGCAAAAGGATCCTAGTCTTTTATGAGGGCTACGGCCTCAATTTCAATTAACAACTGGGGCAGCATAAGCGCCTTAACTTCTACTGCCGTACTTGCAGGCGCAGGCTCCGAGAGAAGTTTTGCACGTACTTCGTGAGTTTCCGCTAGTCTGCTCATATCAGTAGTGAATATGGTGATTTTCACTATATCGGCTAGTGAAGATTTGCATTTCTCCAAGATAGTTTCGATATTTTTAAATACCTGTTGGGTCTGAGCCTTCATGTTATCTCGGCCCACGACGTTCCCGGTCTCGTCAAGCGCTACTTGGCCCGAAATATAAACGGTGTTGTCAGCCTTAATTGCCTGCGAGAAAATAAAGTCGTCATCCCACGTCCAGTTAGGGTCGATTCCTATCTTATTAGTCATAAAAGTTCACCTCGATGCTTCGTGACGAGTGCGTTAGGAGATGATAACTATTTTTTTAGGCCTTTAACCAAAAAGGCGAGTAATAAGAACGGGCTGTGGAAAGGCCCACGAATGGCCTAATAAGGTGGAAGGAGGACATGGAGTCGAGGTAGTATCACCTAGAACAATATTCTCTGTAAAAAAGCACCTAGTTGGCATAGGAGGAATTCATGCCTATTAACGATTCTACAACCGCCCTACTCAACGCTTTATCAGAACAGCAGGTTCCTTCTTTCTCTTCGATGACCCCGACTGATGCCCGCGCCCTATCGAATGAAGTGTTTAAGGTAAGTGACGACCAGAGAGTTCCGGTTGCCCATGTTGAAGATGGAACTTTTGAGGGTCCGGGAGGACCGGTGTCTTATCGTTGGTATTCACCTGATCCTGAAAAGAGATTGCCCACTATGCTCCACTATCACGGGGGAGGATGGGTGATAATGAACATTGGTACGCATGACGATTTGTGTAGACAGCTGGTCAGCCGTACAGGCTGTAATATGGTTTCTATTGATTACCGGTTGGCACCCGAGACATGTTTTCCAGGTGCAATAGACGATTGTTATGCGGCCCTATGCTGGGTGTTTGAAAATCCGGAGCAGGTGGGAGCAAATCCAAATAAGCTAGGTGTTATCGGAGACAGTGCTGGAGGTAACCTTGCAGCCGCTGTTGCACTACGATCGAGAGACGAAGACGGTCCCAAGATTGGATGCCAAGTACTAACCTATCCGGCGGTGGATGCTGCGCTTACTTACCCTTCGATAAAGGAGAATGCTAGTGGATACCTCTTGGAGAAGGCAGATATGGAATATTTTTATGGCCACTACGTAGGGGATACCGACAAGAAGGAACCTTACCTTTCTCCAATCTATGCTAGTAGCTTCAGCGATCTTCCAAAGACCTTGGTTATTACCGCGGAATTTGATCCTCTTCGTGATGAGGGCCAAGATTACGCGAAAAAATTGCAAGGCGCTGGAGTGGCGACTGAGCATAAGATGTTCGAAGGTACAATTCATGGGTTCTTGTTATTTCCGCAACTACTGCCCCAAGCGGTAGAGGCCTTCGAACTTGAAGCAGACTTCATTAAGAGATCGCTTTGTTAGTCGAGGGTCCGAATTTCTTAAAGGACGTTAAGTGAGCCTTACCTGCCTCTGGTTTTCTAAGAGGCTCTGGGTGAACGAAAGCTTGCGAGGCGACCAGCTAGAAGGTCTGCCAGTGCCTTGGTCTGTTCGAACTTAGAGAGAAGAATTTTCGCTACAACGAGGATAGGCGTAGCCAAAAGCATGCCGGCTACTCCCCAAAGCATTCCCCAAAAAATCAAACCCGAAAGGATTACCACTGGATGCAGGTCGAGACTGTCTTTCATCCATTTAGGTTCAAGAATATTTCCTAAGACAAAATGAATTACTGCAGGGAGTGTAATAGCGAGAGTTATTTGAGGTCCTGTAAGACTTAACATTAGAGGGATTGGTAGGAGGATGGCCAGAAATGATCCTATGCTCGGTACAAAGTTTAGTAGAAAGGTGAGAAGGCCGAACGCAAGTGCCATTGGAACACCAATTGTCCAAAGAGTCAGGCCGACAAGAATGCCTGTAAGAGCTGAGACTAGACTTTTTATTACGATATAGCGCTGAATTCGCCCTTCTATTTCTGCCCAGATCCCGGAGGAAGAACTGCTGCGGCTTTGTCCAATCATGAGAAAAACGACGAAGATAATCACGAGGAGAGATTTTGAAAGAATTTCTAAAAACGTGTCGGTCGCGCCAAGAATTAGGGGCCCGACTGCGGAAACCGGCACGAGGGACGAAGTATGGCCAGCCTCCTTTATGTAATTTCCCACCCATGCTGGAAACTGGCTTCCCGCGAGGGCGACCAAGTTAGCTGCCATTTCTTGATACGTCTCAGCGTTGTTGGAAAGCTGGCTAATCGATGCTGAAATTACTGAACTGATAAGGGCAAATGCTAGGCCCGCTAATATAATAGTTGCACCGACTGCAGGTGCGCGTGGAATCCGTAGTTTTATTTCAAACCAACGAATAAGAGCGGACAGGCCAACCGTCACGAACAAGGAAAGTACCAGAGGAATTAGGACCGGTTGGAGCCACCTGATAGCCACTCCTGTCAGGATGGTGGCTATTATGACTAGGCTGACCGTATCAACCTTTCTGGTCACCTTTTCCTTCTCCTGGCTCTGGTTCATTTAGTTCCTTTGTCTCTACACCGGCGAGTCGAGGGGAGTTGCGCGATGATAACGATCAATGACTAATTTGGCTGGCAGAATAACCACCGTCTCGAAGAGGATTGTTTGGTTTGCAGCGATGCTTGTTGTCGTAGGAGGGCTCTTGTCCTGCGCGAAGCAGGAGCAGCAGGCTGTGCCTCAAAATCAGGCAGCTAGGGATCCGCGCAATATTCTGCTGTCCCATGAGGGTGCCGATCGAAAGGTAGGAGAGGCGGCAGCAGAAGAAGTTAAGAGCGAGATGGGACTTTATGAGGATCCTTATATCACGAAATATGTAAATACGTTAGGCAGACGGCTAGTTGCTTACGCCCCCAGAAGATCTTTCGACTATAAGTTTTTAATAGTAGATCAGGATATCCCCAATGCATTCGCTCTACCGGGTGGGTTTATATATTTATCACGTGGTCTTTTAGCCTTGTCTAATTCGGAAGATGAACTTGCTAATGTTTTAAGCCACGAGATTAGTCATGTCGCTGCTCGTCATGCTTCTGGCCGGCAGACCATATCTCAGCGAGGGAAGTTACTTGGCTTGCCGGGAGCAGTCTTAGGTGCTGTTTTTGGTGAAAGTGTGGGAGAGCGCGTTGCAAAATCGATTAATCTTACTAATCCCGGATATATCGCGGCCTATAGTCGAGCTCAGGAAAATGCCGCTGATCGTGTTGGCCAAAAAACAATAAGTCGCGCAGGCTTTGACCCTGGAGGCCTAGCGAGCTTCCTCCAAGGACTCGAAGCGACGGTGAGATTGAAGTTTGGTCGATCGAGAATTCCAGGATTTTTCGATACTCATCCCACTACTCCGCGTCGAGCCGCAGCAGCTTCAAGTTATGCACAAACCTTGTCTTGGAGTCGTCGAAGAGGAATCGCTGAGGATCAAAGTGACTTTCTTTCTAAGCTAGACGGTCTGATCGTTGGACAAAACCCTGCTGAAGGGGTTTTTCGTGGAGATCGTTTTCTTCACTCTGGTTTAAAGTTCTCTTTACAATTTCCAAAAGGCTGGGAAGTACAAAACACTCGACACGCAGTTAATTCTCGATCCTCTGACCGCAAGTCTACTTTTGTACTTGAGATGGACAGTGAGGGTGACGATGCAAAGTCAGCTGCCAACAATTACGTTATAACGAAGGCAGGTAAGCAGGGGTTCCAACCGATCTCTGGTCGGTCAATTCGATTGGGTACTCTGGATGCTTTTCGCCTATCAGGAAAAGCTACGGCGGCCCAAAATCGTATTCTCGACATCGAAATGACTTTTATTGCATTTGGAGGAAGAATCTACAGGGTAACGGGTACGACTCAAGAGGGAGTCTTTGCTAGACATAAAGGAACGTTCAGGAGTGCAGTTCGAAGTTTCAGAGGGTTGACAAAGGAAGAGTTGGAATCGATACAGGTGACTCGTCTAAAAATTTCCAGAGCAAAATTGGATGAGACTCTTAGTGATCTGTCAAAGAGAACCGGGAACACTTGGACGCTACAAAAAACCGCTGTTTTTAATGGATTGTCGCCGAACGCGAGTTTGGATGAAGGACAAATGGTTAAGGTGGCTTTGCAAGAGCCGTACAACGAGATCTCAGAGTAAATTTTGTGATAGCCTATGGTTTCAAGGAACTGAGGTTTAGGGAGAACGAAAATGGATTTTGAATACAGCGATAAGACTAAATATCATTTGGGTCTAGTCCAAGATTTTATGGATAAGAATGTTTATCCCAATGAATCTACTTGGATCGAACAAATGGAATCCTTCGGGGAAGATCGCTGGCAGGTACCTCCCATCTTAGACGAGCTCAAGGCTAAGGCGAAAAGCGAGGGTCTATGGAATCTCTTTTTGCCAGAAAGTGACCGTGGAGCAGGATTGACCAATCTTGAATACGCTCCATTGAGTGAGGTAATGGGTCGAATTAGTTGGGCATCTGAGGTTTTTAATTGTTCAGCTCCCGACACTGGGAATATGGAGGTTTTGGAGCGTTATGCGTCCGATTCTAATAAGGAACGTTGGCTAGGCCCGCTGCTTAATGGAGAAATCCGATCTGCTTATATTATGACGGAGCCTGACGTAGCATCGTCTGACGCCACAAATATTCGTACGGAAATTAAGAAAGATGGGGACGAATATGTCTTAAATGGAAGAAAATGGTGGAGTTCGGGGGTCATGGATCCCCGGTGTAAAATTATGATAGTCATGGGAAGAACTAATCCTGAAGGGGATAGGCATCATCAGCAGAGCCAAATTTTGGTTCCTCTCGAAACGCCAGGTGTTCACATAAAAAGGTTCTTACCGGTATTCGGTTTTGACGATGCACCCCACGGCCATGCGGAACTAGAGTTTAAAGATGCTCGTGTGCCGGCCGAAAACATACTTCTTGGCGAAGGTAGAGGATTTGAGATAGCGCAAGGTCGACTCGGACCTGGTCGAATTCATCATTGCATGCGAATTATAGGGGTGGCGGAGCGAGCCCTCGAGAAAATGTGCGAGAGACTGCTTTCACGCGAGGCATTTGGGAAAAAGATTGCCGAACATTCCATATGGGAAGAGCGTATAGCAGATGCTCGAATTGAAATTGAAGCATCTCGACTTCTGACCTTAAAGGCTGCACACATGATGGATACAGTTGGAAATAAAGTTGCAGCGGCTGAGATCGCTATGATTAAAGTTAAGGCTCCCGTTATGGCATGTAAGATCATTGACGACGCAATTCAGGCTCATGGAGGTGGAGGAGTCACCTCGGACTTCGGGCTTGCAAAATCTTATTCAAGTGTTCGAACCCTAAGGCTAGCTGATGGACCCGATGAGGTTCATCGTCGCGCTGTCGCACGGTTAGAGCTTCGGAAGCATCGCGATAACTAAATAGTCGGGTTTTTGAAACTAAAATATTAATTCGATCAGGTGTTTGTTGAAGAATGAAATCACGCTTCAGCCTCTGCATTCTTATGAAAACCTAAGATGCCACACGTTATCATCGTAGGCGCAGGTATAAGCGGACTATCTTGTGCGCGACAGCTTTATAAGTCGGGTTGTGAAGTAACTGTCTTAGAGAAAGAAGATGGTCCTGGCGGGCGAGTGCGAACTGATAAGAAAAATGGTTTTCTTTTAGATCGCGGATTTCAAGTTCTTCTCACTGGTTATCCTGAGGTGAGATCGGGCCTCGATATTTCAGCGTTGATGTGTCATGCATTTCGTTCCGGTGCTCGAATTTTCAAAGATGGTCGCTTTAGCACGATAGGAGATCCGAGTAAGAGGCTCTTCGACCTCCCATCTACTCTCGTGAGTCCAGTAGCTACTTTGATGGATAAATTACGTTTGTGGAATTTTCGTCGAAAAATTTCCTCAATGTCCCTCAATCAAATATTCTCTCGCCGAGAACAAAGCACTATAGAAGTACTAGACGAGATTGGATTTTCAACGAACTTTATAGAATCTTTCTTTCGACCTTTTTTTGGTGGAGTTTTTCTCCAGAGAGATCTTTGTACTTCAAGTCGTTTTTTCGAGTTTGTTTTTCGAACTTTTGCAATGGGTGATACCGTCTTGCCTAAATTCGGTATGCAGGCTATTCCGAATCAAATAGCGAGTTCATTACCCAAAAAATCATTTCGCTTTTCCTCTTTAGTTAAAGAAGTAGAAACTAACGCAGTAGCTCTTGAGAATGGGGAGATTATAAAAAGCGATGCAGTAGTGCTCTGTTCTGGACCAATTGCGAATGCTAGATTTGTCGATCTGCCAGAGCCTTCGGTCAATGGGACAATAAATTTGTATTATTCTTCGGATGTAGACCCTTATCTTGATCCTATTCTGACATTAAATGCTAATCCGACTGGTTTTGTAAATTTGATGTTTCCAGTTAATAGAGTTGCTCCCAGCTATTCCCCGAGAGGCGTATCTCTGATATCTGTGACACTGCGCGAAAGTTCAAATATGTCAGTGAAAGATATTGACGAGAAAGTGCGTGAAGAACTGGGAGAATGGTACGGCTCCAAGATTTTGGATTCATGGAAACTACTGAGACTTTATCGTATTAGGGAAGCGCTACCTTGTCAAAACAAGTCGAATCTACGTCAAGTGTCTCGCAGTCCAGCGGAACGAGAAGGTTTATTTCTCGCTGGAGATTATTTAGAAATCGCTTCGCTCTCTGGTGCTTTAAGGTCAGGACGTCTTGCCGCAAACGCAGTAGTGAAAAGGCTCGCACCTTGATCTAGCCGATCGTTTCTGCGAGAGATTTCCTTTCGTCGAGCAACGGCAATAATTTCTCAATCTTTTCAGGCATAAGCAGGAAAATGACCCTGTGGACTCCAGCGTTTGCTAGTTCTCTGAGTTCTTCCTCATCAGGGTTCGGACCGAAAATTGTAACCTCGAGCTCGTCCGGATTTCTGCCGCTGTCTTCTGCCATTTTCCTAAACTTTGGAATCAAGTCCGAAATTGGTTCTGACTCGCGTGCAAGGATCGGAAACCAACCGTTGCCGTACCTTACTGCTCTTCGCGCCGCGCCAGGGAACGACCCCCCTACGTGGATGGGAGGAAAGGGTTTCTGGACAGGTTTCGGCCAGGCGAAGATCGGATCAAACTTTACGAGGTCGCCCTTATAAGACGCTTCATCTTGCGTCCATATTTCCTTCATTGCTTCAATCCGCTCCCTCATGAGCTTGAAACGTCCGACGAAGGGAGTACCGTGATTCTCTATTTCTTCTCCACACCATCCGCCGCCAATGCCGAAGAGAAATCTTCCATTCGAAAGGACATCAAGTGTTGCTACCTCCTTTGCCAGCTGAATAGGATCACGTTGAACGACTAGGCAAATACCAGTTCCTAAAAGTAATTTGTCGGTGACCGCAGCTGCTGCAGAAAGTGCTGAAAAGGGATCGAGCACGTCGTAGTACATTTTAGGAACCGTGTCTCCTCCCGGCCACGGCATCACACGATTGACAGGCTGGTGCGTATGCTCTGGAAACCATAGCGATTCAAAGCCTCGCTCTTCTGTTGCTTGAGCGATCTCTACGGGAGTTGCCGAATAATCCGTGGGGAATAAAGTAATTGCGTATTTCATGAAATCTCTAAGGGTGCTTGAGGGATGTTCTTCCAGAACTCTAAGTCATGGCCGTAGAATATTCTAGCGCCCGAATTTTGAAGTTTTCTTAACCTGAGAAGCGATTCCCTTTGCATTTCGAAATCGTAAGAAAATGTTGGAAGTTTTAGCGTTTCCAAAGTTTCTTTGAAGTAGCAAGCATCTCCCGTTAGAACGACGTCGCCTCCATCTAAACGGACCCTCAATGACTGGTGGCCCGGAGTATGTCCATAAGTGGGGATACAAGTTAAGGTCCCATCACCAAAGATATCATGCTCTCCGTCCGCGAGAATTACAGAATGTCCCAAGTCGTAATCACGAGGATTGAAGCCATTCTTTCTTTGAGAGTCGGGCTCACTTCCGGCTTCCCATTCAGGTCGTTGGATGACAAGGTTCGCATTAGGAACCATTTCATTCCCACCGGCATGATCGAAATGCAGGTGCGAATTGACAATAAAATTGATGGACCCTGGGTCCACGTTTATGGATTCTAGACGTGCCTTGATGTCTTCTCCTTGTGCGTATTCAACTTCGAACGCCTTCGCGAGGCCTCCTAGACGATCTTCTGGAGATTCTCTCAACTGTGGGTGTAATCCGGTATCGAACAAAACCCGACCTTTTGGATGTTCGATAAGATAACTTGGAATGGGTAGAGCAATCCGCCCCTTAAGTCCTTCCATAAAAGGCGCCGCATTTGCATGTAGATAGCCGCAAGTCATTGCTCGCATTCGAACTGTCACGTTGTTTTTCTCCTTAGCCTGAATAGATAATACCATTTAGAATAATTCAAGTTTAAATTATCTGATTAGTTCAATTTCTAATATATTTCCGAGTTCCCGGAGTGCTTTTTTTGGATCATCAACTTTAATCGTGGTGAAGCCGAGTAATTTTGCTGCTTTAAGATTTCTTCCAATGTCGTCTAAAAACACTATCGAATTTGGAGAAACAGACAAAGTATCGCAGACATGTTCGTAAATACGAGGGTCAGGTTTTCGCATTCCGAGTTCACTAGATTCAAAAAAGAAATCAAAATAGTCTTTAATCGCGCCAGTACCTTCGCGATCATTTTTCCAATTATTAGTCAATGCTGCTACTTGTAAGTTAGACTTTCGAATCCTTCGAATCGCTTCCAGCATTTCACTTCTCGGTTTTGTAACATCGCTTATTCTTTTCATTAAATCGTAAGATGAGACTCTGAATCCCGCTTCTCTGCACTCTTGTTCAAAATCAGAAAAAAATTGCTTCATAGTTATCACACCGCATTCTAACCGGGACCAAGACCCCGCAAGTCCAGTTTCACCTATCACGCGATTAATCGAGCCAGGTTTTATTCCCTCTAGCGCCTCATATTCAGAAATAACATGAAGAGGAGATCCCAAGACTACGCCACCTAAATCGAAAAGTACTAATCTAAAGTTCATGAGAGTGAAGATAGCGTGCTTGTTTCCGATTGTGACCAAAGTGAGAAAGACAGTCAGTGCTAGTAAGACGAAATTTGTGATAAAGGTGGTATAAATCAGTTACTTAATTGTTATGTCGAAGTGCATTCCAGGAGATAACCTGGTAGGTCAATAGGGGAGAGCTAGAATTTATATCTCGATTGAGGTGGCTAGAAATGACGTCGACTATTCGAGTTGAAAAATTGACGCAAAGGTTTCATGGAATGAGTCATCCGGCTGTTCGCGACGTGAGCTTTGCGGTTGAAAAATCAGAATGTGTCGCACTCATAGGTAGTTCTGGTAGTGGAAAGACTACTCTTTTGAAGAGTATTAATAGACTAATTGAAGTGGAAGAAAGTAAGATATTTATAGACAACAAAGATATCCGGTTGTCTTTAGCCCATGAGCTCCGGCGCCGCATAGGATATGTGTTCCAACAAGTGGGCCTCTTTCCTCATCTTTCAGTTTCTGAGAATATCGCCATAACTCCTGACCTACTTTGTTGGTCGATTGAGAAAATGCGACGTAGGGTAGATGAACTTCTTGATTTAGTGGAGCTGGAACCGAAGAGGTACCGCGATAGAAACCCTTCTCAGCTCTCGGGGGGGCAGCAACAACGAGTTGGCTTAGCTCGGGCGCTAGCAGTTTCTCCCGATGTTCTTCTGCTCGATGAACCATTTGGGGCTTTAGATCCTGTAACTAGAGAAAGATTACAAGAATCTTTTTGTAAAATTATTCAGACACTAAAACCAACGGTGATATTTGTTACCCACGATATGGTAGAGGCGCTCTTGGTTGCGGATCGCATTGGAGTAATGGCCGATGGAGTACTCTTGCAGATTGACAAGCCAGCAACTTTGCTTAACGAGCCGGCCACATCCCAAGTTGCGGCGCTATTTGAGGCACCTCGCCGGCAAAGCGCAATTCTCTCAGGCTGGTTGAAACAACCTAATGTTTAGTTCTTTGTCGAGCAGCGATTTCAAGGAGCAGATCGCTTATTTACCTGAGTATTTTTCTGCCCACCTGTGGATTACCTTAGTTTCTTTGGCTTTGGGATTATTCTTTGCATTGCCTTTAGGTATTTGGGTGTCTCAGAAAAAACACCTCGCTCCGTTGGTGCTTGGATTAGCTGGAGTAATTCAGACAATTCCTAGCCTAGCGCTCTTAGCCATAATGGTACCCATTCTTGCTTTTTTTGAGTCCTGGTCCGGCATCCCTATTCCTAGTATAGGTGCTCTTCCTGCCGTAGTAGCACTCACTCTCTACAGCATGCTTCCAATTCTGCGGAATACGGTTACAGGTCTCGCGGGAACGGACACGTCTGTTCTCGAAGCTGCGGATGCGGTAGGCATGACAAAATTTCAGCGCCTTTGCCGAATCGAACTTCCCCTTGCCCTGCCAGTGATTGTGGCTGGCCTTAGAACTTCCACTGTGTGGGTTGTCGGTACCGCTACGCTATCGACTCCGATAGGAGCTACCAGCCTAGGCAATTTTATCTTTAGCGGATTACAAACTCGTAATTTTACCGCGGTGGGCATCGGGTGTGTTTCTGCAGCAATTCTTGCTCTTTCTTTAGATGGTTTGATCAAATGGCAAGAAGCTCAGCTGCGTTCGAAATCGAAAACAGGGCGTGTGGCCATGGGCGTCGTTATGTTGGGTTTAGTTTTTTGGCTCTCTTCTACTTTATGGAATCTCAGTTTCAATTCACAACAACCTATACGCGTTGGAACAAAAGCTTTTACGGAACAGTATATTCTTGGAGAATTAATGGAACAGTGGATAGAAGCAGATACAGGAAGAAACGTCGTGCAAGTTTCGTCCTTAGGTTCAACAGTAGCTTTTGATGCCTTGAAGGAAGATCAAATTGACCTTTATGTAGATTATACGGGAACTATATGGGCAACCATTATGGGTCGAGAAGATTCTCCCGGTCGCGACAAGATTTTTCAAGAGGTCCGCACCTATTTACTTAAACAGCATGGAGTTCACCTTGTGTCCTCTCTGGGTTTCGAAAACTCGTATGCGTTAGCGATGCGAAGTGATAAATCTAAGGAGCTAAGAATTAAAAATATCTCTGATTTGTCATTATTTTCTCCTATGATGACCATCGGAGCCGATATTGAATTTTTTTCAAGAACTGAATGGAAGTCTCTCGTTTCAGTGTATAGCTTGAAGTTTAGAGAACGACGGAGCATGGATCCTGGGCTTATGTATCAAGCGGTACAGCTTCGCGATGTCGATGTAGTTAGCGCTTTTTCTACTGATGGAAGAATCGATGCTTACGACCTGGTGATTCTCAATGACGATAAGAGTGCGATTCCTCCCTACGACGCAGTTCTTTTGGCGAGTCCTGGGGTAATTAAAAGAGAACCGAATCTTCTGGAGAATTTGTCTGCTTTGTCCGGTCGACTAACTGCATCTTCTATGCGTGCAGCGAATTTGGAGGTGGATTTAAAATCGCGTACACCCAAGAAAGTTGCGCATGATTGGCTACTACGACTTCGCTAGCCACCAGAACTGACGTCTAGAGACTCCAGTTGCGAAGGTGTAGCGTCAAATCGGTTTTCGAGAAAATTGAGAGGCAAGGCGACTTTCTGTCTTCCTCCTCTTTTACCACGCGGTACTCTTAACGCTGTTCGAGGGAATGGTTCGTGGGGATCAATTGTTGATAGAGCAGTTCTCAACTCTGAAATAGTTTCGACCCGGCAAAGACGCTCGCGCAAGGAACTACTTCCGGAGAATCCCTTCGTGTACCATGTGGCGTGCTTTCTAAACGATCGGATACCCGATCGCTCGCCTTGCCAACTTACTAAAAGCTCGGCATGCTCGGTCATGGTCGTAGCGACTTCACCAAACGTTGGGGGCTCGTCGATTTCTTGTCCTTTAAATATCTGAGATAACTCTTTGAATAGCCATGGGCGTCCAAGGCAACCTCTCCCGACAACTACTCCGTCACATTTCGTTTCACGCATCATGCGTAAGGCATCTTTGGCTTCCCAGATGTCACCGTTTCCAAGAACAGGAATACTAGTAACAGTCTTTTTCAGTTTAGCGATTGCCGACCACTGTGCTTCCCCATCGTAAAGTTGTGCAGCGGTCCTGGCATGCAGTGCTATTGCTGCACAGCCCTCGTCCTCACCTATACGTCCAGCGTCCAAGTAGGTAGTGATATTTTCATCGATACCGATCCTAAACTTCATAGTTACCGGTATTCCTCCCGAGCTAGAAATTGCAGCTCGGAGAATTGCGCGTAAGAGATTTGGTTTTGCTGGAATCGCGGCTCCCCCTCCCTTTCGCGTTACTTTGCGCACTGGACACCCAAAATTTAAATCGATGTGATCCACGCGATTTTCGGAAACTAGGTACCTTACAGCGCGGGCAATATAATCGGGGTCCACGCCGTAGAGCTGTATACTTCGAGGTTGTTCCTCGGGATCGAATGTGGCTAAATGAAGAGTCTTCGGGTTCTTTTCTACTAAGGCGCGCGCGGTAATCATCTCACTTACATAAAGACCCGCCCCGAAGCGCCTGCATAGTCTCCGGAAAGGAGGATTTGTGACTCCTGCCATCGGCGCAAGTACCACCGGGGGGTTGATCTCTATATTTCCAATTTTGAGCTGAGGGAAGCCGTTGGGCATACAGTTAAGATTCCCAAGATTGATATGTGATTACATTACCCATCTGAGTTCGATGGAATCTTAGTAACCATGCGGTCAACTGCATGTACAGGAGGGTTTTCACCCGACATAAGATTCGAAATCGCAGAATACACAAGTTGCTGTTGTTTTACTCGAGAGAGACCTTCAAATTCAGTAGATTCAACCGTGATTTCAAAGTGACCGGGACCACCCGCAGAGACGTCCACGTCAGAATTTGAAATATTTTCTTCGATTCGGCGTTTAATTAGAACCTTCATTTCTTCGGGTTCGGGTGGAAGCTCGCTTAAAATTTGCAAAGGCATGTTTTTAATACCGCCTGATGCTTTGATCTATGTCTTGGGCCCAACTGTCGATTCCACCGATCAAATTAAATACGTTTTCGAAACCTAGAGCAGCGAAGTGTTCCGCAACGCTCTGACTGCGGCCTCCGTGATGACAGAAAAAGACTATTGTTCCCTTCTTGTCGCTCTTTTCAAGTTTGTCACGGGTATCTTCGTCTAGGGCAACGGCACCATGAATCTGAGCGATTTTCATTTCTTCAGGTGTTCGAACATCGTAAAGACCAAAGTTCTCCCCGGAATCCAGCTTTTCTTTGACTTCCTGCGCCCTGATATCCTTAACCTTAGGGAGGTTTGGGTTTTCAATTCTAAAAGCTGGTCCGCTTGAGGTACTCTCTGCATCGATAGTTAAGCCATCTGCGCGAACCGCTGTCTGAGCGGACATATAGATCTGTATTCCGTTCGTCACTGTCGATAGCTCCCTCTCTTCTATTGGGCCGAAATAGAGGTTATTTTGAAGCCTTGCATCGATCGATAAGTGCAGTTCGCGGCCCGCCGAAGGGCCAGAAATTTCTTGGAGAGCCTTCGCAGCGGTGTCAGTGATAGTAAGGTCGGGTGCCGTGTTTGCGGCTTTTGGAATACCCAAGGCTTCCTCTAGTTCTCCCGTTCCAAACATTTCAGAAATGATGTCACAGCCGCCGATAAACTCACCACCTACATATAACTGTGGGATTGTGGGCCAGGAAGAGAATTCTTTTATTCCATTCCGAATTTCGGGATCTTGGAGGACATCTACTGTGGCGTAGTCCGGAACGAGCTGGTCTAGTAACTGCGTAGTTGTGGCGGAGAAACCGCACTGGGGTGCTCCTCTACGCCCTTTCATGAACAAGACGACATGGTCCGAACTAACTATTTTCTCAATTCTGGTGCGGATATCAGGATCTAGTTCCATCGTATGTTCTTCCTTCAGGTTCAGTTTTAAAACCTTGTAAAACCTCTCAGAGGGGTGTGAGAGGTAGCCAAGTCTAGCGAAGAGCGGAGGAAACAGCAGAGTTTTGAATTATTGGGTGCATTCGATCTCCTCTGGTTCCGTCCTCTGGCAGGCTAGAGTTTCAGTCACGCCATGTGCAATGGTGGAACATGCGCTCATTATAGCTCCCTGGAGTGCTTCCTCTTCAATCGGTGCCCGCGCATTTGCGCAGTTTACCGACCCATTGAAACTCACGCATACAGAGCAAGAAAAACCACTACTTTCTCGAAGGGTCACCCAAATCAAACACGCAGCTAACAAAGCAAATGCCAAAATCGAAATCCATGGCTTCATCGATGCAAATCCACGAGATCGGCAAGAATGCTCAGGGCTTCCTCTGCCTGAGCGGTCAGAGCTTCGTCTTTGCCGTTGTCACTTGCTCCCTCTAGGTTTTTGTCATCAACGGCAGCTCCACTAGTAGCTTGCTCCTCTTCGATATCGGAGAGGAGGACGCTCTCCGCGGTGTCTCGTCGATTCTCGAGCCGTGTAACCACCTCTTGTAGCTTTTTGTTGCTCTGGATTCTCGTCATTGAGTAGTTCCGTAACGTGTCTAAGTGATTGGGTTTAAGCGGGACATAGGTTTGGTTTCTTTTGCTTCGCCTAAAGTTCCTCCCGGCAAAAGCATCAATTCTTTGCCCCGGTAATGCATACGGTTGTTCAGCTTCGCCAAAACTTACAATGTCAAGTAAGGAAGGAATCACCATGTGTGTTGGAACGCCAGTTTTTTGAGTAGAGACTCCTCCGGGTCGAAAAAAGAGGGCAGTAGTAACGCGAAGTGCGCCCAAGCCCGGTCTTAAAGGAAAGACGCTTTGGACGGTTCCCTTCCCAAACGTTTGGCGGTCCCCAACTATCACCGCCCGATCGTAGTCGCGAAGAGCCCCTGCGAGAATTTCGGCTGCTGAAGCGCTTGCTCGCGAAACCAGTACGACCATAGGACCAGAGAATAAGATTTTTGGATCAGGGTCCGCCAGAACATGCCGTCGATTTCTGTTGTCTTTGACTGCTACGATGCCGCCGTCTTCAAGAAAGAAGCCAGATATTTCGATTGCATCTTCAAGCAGTCCTCCTCCGTTTCGCGAAAGGTCGAACAGTAATCCGTCTACGTCTTGAGTTTTAAGCGAGATCAAGAGATTTCGTACATCTTTTGACGAGAGACGTTCTTTTGAGTCCCGATCTCCGTAGAATGAGGGTAGCTCCAGAATCGCCAATTTGTAGTTCATCTTGCCACGCTGAATACTCTGAATTTTCATCTTTGCGGCTTGTTGTTCGAGGTCGATTTTATCCCTTCGTATCGAGATTGTGAAACGCTCAGGTTCGTCGATCTTTCTAAGAACTGTGAGGGTTACTGTAGTCCCCTTTTTCCCTCGTATTAAGCGAACAACATCTCTGAGAGCCATATCTATAACATCTATCGGAATTTGGTTATGCTCGGCGACTGCAACGATTTTATCTTGTGGTTTTAGAACGTTTAGTTTGTCCGCTGCTCCTCCTGGGATAATTTGCTCTACTACGGAATATCCGTCCCTTTCAGACAGGGAGACGCCGATCCCTTCGAGGGACAACTGCATGCCGATTCGAAAATCTTCGAGATCATCGGATGAGAGATACGACGAATGGGGATCCAAAGAAGAGGCGAAAGCGTTTAGGAAGCTAGAAAGTATTTGTGACTCTTCTAACTCGCGCAGCCGGCGTGTTCTTAATTCATATCGATGGAGGACTCTTCTTTTAGCCTCTTCTAGATCTTGGCCATTTGCTAGAAAATTTGAAATTTGAAAATGTGTGAGAGTTTCAAGGAGCCGTTTTCTTGTTTCAGCATCCTCGGGACGCTTCCTCTTCTTAGGGTCTAGTATTAAGCTGGCATTAGGATCGATTTGATAGTCTGGACTTGAGAGGAACGAGTTTACTCCTTTTAAGCCTCGTTCTTGATATTGAATAAAGTCACTGTGTGTCGAAAGTAGTAGGTCGCACTTCCCTCGCGAAATATTTCTGAACCCTGCTTCAAGTCGCCGTAGTAAGTCCTCTGCCTCAGTTTTGTCAAGTAGGTTCCGCTGCGGGTCTCTTCTTCTAAGAAGTGTTTTTGCTGATCGATCCAGAACCCTGGGAGTAATCGTGGTAAACGTCACATGTTTTTTGAGGTAGACACCGATTAAATCCGGTAAATCATCGCAAGAAAGATCAGCGTATGCTCCCGATGTTCCTACTAGAGAGAAAACAAAGGTTAGGAAGGCGGTTTTAAGAAAAGCGAAACCCACGGTGCTCTTAATTGACGCCTAGTAGCGGTAATGGTCCGGCTTGTAAGGACCTTCGATAGGGACTCCAATGTATTCTGCCTGCTTGCTGGTGAGTTCTGTGAGGTTCACTCCAAGGTGATCAAGGTGCAACCGCGCCACTTCTTCATCCAGATGCTTCGGTAGCATATAAACTGCCGACTCATATCGCTCGCGGTGTTCATGGAGTTCTATTTGAGCAATTACCTGATTTGTGAAGGATGCTGACATTACAAAGCTTGGATGTCCTGTTGCACACCCAAGGTTAAGAAGCCGGCCTTCCGCAAGTATCAAAACGCTGTGTCCATCGGGGAAGATCCATTCATCGTACTGGGGCTTGATGTTATTGCAGACGATCCCCGGAATTTCTTTTAAGCCTGCCATATCGATCTCATTGTCGAAGTGACCGATGTTGCCAACGATTGCTTTGTCTTTCATCTTCGACATATGGTCGGCAGTAATGACATCAAAATTGCCGGTGGTGGTTACGAAAATATCTACCTCAGAAACAATCGATTCGAGGCGTTGGACCTCGTAACCTTCCATTGAAGCTTGTAAAGCGCAAATTGGATCGATTTCTGTAATTATGACTCGGCATCCCTGGCCCTTTAGAGCTTGTGCGCAGCCCTTACCTACTTCTCCAAAGCCACAAACTAAGGCGACCTTTCCTCCGAGCATAACATCGGTAGCCCGCATTAGTCCGTCAGGTAGGGAATGTCTACAGCCGTAGATGTTGTCAAATTTACTTTTAGTAACGGAATCGTTGACGTTGATAGCGGGAAAAAGCAGTTCGCCACTTTCTTGCATTTGGTACAACCTATGAACACCGGTCGTCGTCTCCTCCGAAACTCCTCGTATGTCGTTGGTTAGTTCATGCCAAGTATTGGGATTTTCTTCCTGCATTTTGCTTAAGAGATTTAGTACTACTATCCATTCTTCGGAGTCGGAAGCCGGGTTAGGATCGGGCACCTTCCCCTTTTTCTCGAACTCCAATCCTTTGTGGAGGAGAAGGGTCGCATCTCCTCCATCGTCCACAATCTGCTGGGGGCCTGATCCGTCAGGCCAGACCAAAGCTTGTTGCGTGCACCACCAGTATTCCTCAAGAGTTTCACCCTTCCAGGCAAAAACAGGAATACCCTGAAGATTATCCGTGGTTCCCGAAGGACCTACGACGACAGCCGCCGCGGCGTGATCCTGCGTAGAGAAAATGTTGCAACTGACCCAGCGAACGTCTGCTCCAAGTTCGGTGAGTGTTTCAATCAGAACTGCGGTTTGGATGGTCATATGGAGGCTACCCATGATGCGAAGCCCCGACAGTGGTCTAGAGGCTCGGTATCGTTCCCGTAATGCCATGAGTCCCGGCATTTCATGTTCTGCCAACTTGATTTCCTTGCGGCCCCAGTCTGCTAGCCCAAGGTCGGCAACTTTATAGTTGGGGGATTCGTTTAGCATCTTTTCTCCTTGAGTTTCTTCCGAGCCATTCAGCATTTTTAAAATAAGCACGGGGGTTGCTGTGTCAGATGCTGGCTCTGACTTCAGAGTTTGTTGTGTACCGCATCCGCATCTGAAACTGGTCGCCAAAGGATCATAGCGAGACCTAAAATTGTCGCTGCGTAAACTGCAAGAGTAGCGTGATTTCCAATGGCAGCTGAACTGAAACCGGCCACGGTCGATCCCATCGGGCCTGCACCCATGAGGGCTAGCTGATAAACAGAGAGAACCCTACCGCGTTCGTGTTCGGGGGCACCTTCTTGAAAGAGCGTCCTGGTAGCGTTAATAAAGATTGACGTTGAGATGCCCCAAATGAAAGTCAGCCCTGCCATCCAAGCGACCGCTAAATCTAGACTTATCAATAGGAGCAGTAAGGATCCTAATAAAATCGAGACTAAAGCGGATTGGCCTCTTTTTTTCAGGCCGCCGAGCCTTCGAATCCAGAAAGATCCACCGATGTTTCCTAAGGCAAACAAGGTCATGATGATGGCGAGTAACAGTACGGAACCACCGTAACTATCCCTTACGATGAGAGGAAAGATTACGTAGAAGGGGCCCGCAAAACAAAAAGCCACAGTAAGTGACATCAGGAATGTAGAGCGAAGTCTGGGATCCTTCGCAACAATTTTTATGGCGGCCATAATTTCGCGTTTCGTAGCCCTGATACCCTGGTTTTTGGGTGTCCCACTGAATGCTGCAGCTTTGGGAAGTCTGATCTTGGCTATGAGTAGGGCCCCCGATGCGAGAATAATGCCCTGGAGGACAAGAACGGGCGCCGCGCCCGTCCATTTTGCAAGGCCGGCGAGAAGATTTCCGACCGCTTGGCAACCGAACTGTACCATGGTCATTCCGGCCACAGCCCTCAACATGTCGCTGCCTGCGACTCGGGAAAGGAGGGTATCTCGGGCGGGCATGATAAAAGCGGTAATAGTTCCGAGCCATACGCCGTACAGCAGGAGGAAGTTATATGAAAGAAGGTCGGCACTAACGAGGACTGCGAGAACTAAGGGTCCGAGCGCGGATAAAAGGTGGAGGACGATTAAAGATTTCCTGACGTCGATTCGGTCGGCAAGTGCACCTCCAAACAGGATAAGAAGAAGAGTTGGTAACATGACTGAAAACTGGCCAAACCCGACTTGCTCAGGCGTGGCATTGAGTTTTACCGTAAGCAACCACGAAAATATTGCAGAATGCACTCCCCATGCGCCAAACCAAGAGGCTACTCCTCGAATAAAGCCTTTGTACTGTTCGGCGGGTTCGCTCATCTGTTCAGCATAGATCCTTATGAAGCACTCTGACTGTGATTGGGGGGAGAAGGAAGGAATAGTTTTGGGTCTCGACTCTTGAGTCGCTAAATTCTAGTGATGGCCCAGATCTTATTACCGGAAAAAGTTTGGGATGGAACAGCAGCTGATTACTGTCCATCTGGCACAGCTATTCTCGTGGAAAACGGGAAGGTAAAGGAAATCAATTCTCGTGCCCGTCTAGGAATGGAAGCTGAAGTTGTTTCATTAGACGGGTTGACGGCTATTCCGGGTTTAATCGACGCTCACGTACACCTTTCTTTAGATCCCGAGATTCCCGGAGCCGAAGCTGAAGATCCTGATGGAGCGGTGCTAAGAGCTGAGGCCATGGTCCGCCGAGGGATTACTACCGCCCGTGACTTGGGAAGCTCGGGAGGGAGAATCTTGGAACTCCGGGAGGAAATTAAGAAAGGTGAACGTATCGGTCCGCGACTCCTTGTTGCCGGCCCTCCGTTAACAACCCCTGGAGGCCACTGCCACTTTTGGGGAGGGGTCGTTGAAGATGCTAAAGACATAGAAAAGCTTGTCAGGGACCAGGCCGAGTTAGGCTTTGACTGGCTGAAAGTAATGGCTACTGGAGGTGTTCTGACTCAGGGCACTCGACCAAGTGCCGCACAGTTTAAGCTCAAGGAATTGGAAAAAATGGTCTCTATGTCAGAGGCTTTTGGACTTCCAGTTGCTGCACATTGCCACGGGACTCCAGGAATTGCGGCGTGTGCCCGCGCTAAGGTCCAAAGTATTGAGCATTCGTCTTTTTCAGGTGAGGGTGGCTTTGGCGCGGCTTTCGACGAGGAGGTTAGCCAATTAATTTCTGCATCAGGAGCGTTTGTTGCTCCCACAGTTCATGCGCGCTGGTCCCGATTCCTGACTCAGTACGACGGAAATCGCCCAATAAGCGAGAGAAATGAAAGCGCTAATGATGGTTCCGATTTTGCTCGGCGGATGAATCGGTGCTACCGAGGCTTGAAGGCTGCTGGGGTGAGTATGGTGGCGTCGACAGATGCAGGGATTCCTGGAGTTCGCCACGATGCCTTAGATCGCGCCCTACCTGTCTGGGCTCGCTTCGCCGAGCTGTCCCCCCGAGAGGCTCTTATGTCGGCGACTTCAGGGTCAGCCTTAGCCCTCGGAATCTCGGATGAAACTGGAGTCCTGAAGCCTGGGAGGTCGGCAGATATCGTGGCGGTGCGAGGTGACCCTCTAAAATCCCTGGACTGTCTTACGGACAAGATGTGGGTAATGGCACGCGGCCAAGTAGTAACTCAGCAGAGTGGAGTATTTAAAGGGAAAAAAGGAGATTGAGGGAACCGTTTCGCTTTCTTCGGGGTCATATGTCTTGATTAGGCAAACCTCCTTAACTTAGAAGGGCCCCGAGCGCAGCAGCAACCGGGGTCCTTCTCTTTTGCTTCCCTCCGCTTAGGCGCGAGATTTTTCAGCTTGCGTTACATTTTTTCGCCTAGATGGTTTCGGAACAAATTCGACTTGAACAGAACCTAAGAGCTAAGGGCCTCGCTGAAAAGGTTGATGGTGATCTTGGTGGCGTGATTTCGACTATTGCCACTGCAACGGGAGCTATAGCAGCAGAGGTGCGTCGCGCGCGGATTAACGACGTGTTGGGCATGGCAGGGGACACGAACGTGCACGGAGAGGATCAGCAGAAGCTCGATGTCTTGGCAGATTCTATTCTTTTGGGGAGGCTTTCAGCTCGGGCAGATGTGGCGGTATTTGCCTCCGAAGAGTTAGATAAGCCGGTAGTGCTCGGCCAAGAGGCTTCCCGAAAATTTTGCGTGGTGACCGACCCTCTTGATGGCTCGTCGAATATAGACGTAGCCGTGAGTGTCGGAACGATATTTAGCATTCTCGGGATCCCGACCACAGGAGAAGTAGACGAAACGGCTGTTTTGCAAAGAGGCACGATGCAGCTCGCGGCGGGCTATGTCTTATACGGATCGTCTGTTGTCTTGGTTCTTTCTACAGGTGACGGTGTTGACATGTATGTTCTGGATCCCTCGACGGAAGAGTTTCTTTTGGTCGGAGAGAGGATTAAAGTTCCAAAGAAAAAAAAGATCTACTCTATTAACGAAGCCTATTGGGAAGATTTTTCTGATGGAGTACGCGCGTATCTAGATTTTGCGCACAAGAACGGATATGGAAGCCGATACATTGGATCCATGGTTGCGGATGTTCATCGCACGCTGCTTAAAGGTGGAGTCTTTATTTATCCGGCGACGACCAGGGCCCCGGGAGGGAAGCTTCGTCTCCTCTACGAGGGGAATCCGATGGCATACTTAATCGAACAGGCCGGCGGCCAGGCCCTGACTGATCGAACTCGAATTGTAGAAGTGATGCCGACCGATTTTCATGAGCGGACGAGTGTCATCTTAGGATCGTCGGGTGAAGTTTCGGCGGTTTCACGATTTCTCTGAGACGTCCCTTGCGTATCCTAATCGTCGGCTGTGGTTATGTGGGTAGATTTCTTGCCGTAGAACTTGCGAGCGATGGGGATACCGTGTTCGCGCTTCGTCGGACTCCCTTTGACATAGAAGGAAATGTCACCACGCTACAAGGGGACCTCTTTGACCCAGCTAGTTTGGGGGTTATTCCGAAGAAGTTGGATGCCGTTGTGTATACAGTGAGCGCTGACTCCTCAAATATAGGTAGCTACCAAAAGGCCTACGTAGAGGGAATTTTTGAGTTGCGGCGGATTTTTTCATCTAGGTCAGAGTCTTCACCGCGTTTCTTATTTGCTTCTAGTACCTCCGTTTATGGTCAGTCGACGGGTGAGTGGGTTGATGAAAAGTCAGCAACAAATCCCGAAAGTTTTCGAGGTGAAATTGTGCTCAAGGGCGAGGCGGCGGTAAAAAACTCTTTTGAGCATGCTTGCTCTGTGCGGTTTGGGGGTATCTATGGACCGGGGCGCACCCGTTTGCCAAGGTCAGTTCAAGAGAAGACACTTAAATTGCCTCCAATAAGACCCTATTTCACGAACAGAATTCATCAGAGCGACGCAGCAGGCGTTTTGCGACACCTGGTTCGTCTCAAATCGGTTCCGCCAAAGGTAGTAGCGGTGGATAACGATCCTGCAGATTTGTATGACGTAGCCGAATGGGTTTCTAGCCGAATAGGATCTTCTTTACCGGGCGAAGTCGGGGCCGGCTGGAAACGGGGTTTGGGGCATAAACGTTGTAGTAACCGTTTGTTGAGACAACTCGGGTACCGCTTTCAGTTTCCGACGTTTAGAGAGGGCTATGGACCCTTACTGGGCGAGTGATTCAGGGCGGAAAAGCTCTAGCGCTGTTTGAGGCCCTTTCGGGTATGCGGAGGCGAGGAGGGGAAACATGTGCTGCCGGCTGAAATTGCTTTAGAAAACCTAAAATGGCACTAATTGGCCAAATTTCGATCACCAATGCTTCTCGTGCATGGGAAGTATGTCACTTGAGAGCTAGTCTCCGCGCTTCCGGAGAAATAAAGTGCTATTTGAAACCGACGATCTTCGTATTGCTAGCCTTCATCCGCTTATTCCACCTGCGATCCTGATGGAGGAGCTTCCTCTTGCAGATTCCGCCGCAAGTACCGTTGTGCAGGGGCGACGACAGGTGGAGAGTGTTCTGCGAGGAGAAGACGACCGGTTGTTGGTTATAGCGGGACCCTGTTCTATCCATGATCCCAAGGCCGCCCTTGAATATGCTTCTCGCTTAAAAGAGGTCTCTAAGAGCAAAACAAAAGACCTACTAATTGTGATGAGGGTCTATTTCGAAAAACCTAGGACTACCATCGGCTGGAAGGGGTTAATCAATGACCCGCATTTGGACGATAGTTTTGCCATAAACGAGGGATTGCGTGTTGCCCGAGGTCTTTTGTTAGAACTCGCGGATAAAGGCATTCCTACGGGTTGCGAATTTCTGGACCCGATTACTCCGCAATTTTTTGCTGATTTGGTTTCTTGGGGCGCGATAGGTGCCCGTACTTCGGAGAGTCAGGTTCATCGCGAACTAGCGTCCGGGATGTCTATGCCAGTGGGTTTCAAAAATGGAACGAACGGGAATCTCCAGGTAGCCATAGATGCGATAGGATCAGCCGCTCATCCTCACCGTTTTCTTTCCGTCACTAAGCACGGGGTGGCGGCCATTGTTGCTACGCAAGGGAATCGAGATTGTCATTTGATTTTACGTGGCGGTAGTTCCGGTCCTAACTTTGATCAGAAATCAGTCTTTTCCGCCTCGGATGCTCTTTTAAAAGCGGGAGCGTCCACCCGTTTAATTGTGGATTGCAGTCATGCGAATAGCGGTAAGGACCACAAGGT
>CAYOGP010000002.1:0-16163 GCA_964403555.1 uncultured Spirochaetales bacterium
CGATCATTACCGCTCCGACTTCGGATATTGCTCTTCCAAACCCAGCCAGAAGAGCTGTCAATAACCTGTATCGTCCTTCATGTAATAGTGTAAATAGGCAGCCTATCCTTCCGACTCCAAGAGATGTTAGTTGCTCTTCGTATTCCTCCATCAAGTCTTCCACCGTTTGTCGGGTAATCGATGCTACGAACGGCGTGACTAAAATAAATTGCGCAATGATCATCGCGTGGCTCGTGAATAGCCAATCTAGCCCACCAAGTGGGCCAGATCTAGAAAGCACGAGATAGACAGTTAAACCCACAACGACTGGAGGAAGTCCCAACATCGAATTTAAGAGAACAACCAGAATATTTCTTCCTGGAAATCGTCCTGAGCCAAGAAATGATCCTAACGGTAGTCCAATTAAAGAAGCAAAGAACAACGCAGTTAAGCTTACTCGGAGGGAGAGAAAAACTATTTCTAAGAGGGCAGTGTCTCGCTGAATAAGTAATAAAAATGCACCGCCGAATGCGTCGCGAATTTCTTCCATTATCTATGCCATTTCATAAGATCATTGGGGTCTTGGACGGGCGCGCGACAACTTGTTCCTAAGCAAATGTACGCAGTTGCTTTCCCATTCAAGGCGATACGTGATTCCAGGAGGTTTGGATCGATCATTTCTGGTATTTCTGAACTCGGGCTTACAACTATTATGGCTTCGTCGGGTTCTAGTAACGAGCGTGCTTTATCCGCCAGCTTCTGTGTACTTAAATCATTAAATTCGCCCACGATTACTGCGGTAGAGAAACCCTGTTCGAGTCCTACTATTGCTCTTAATAAAGTTGGGAAGGCCTCTGGTTTTCGAAGAACCTGATCTGCATACTTTTCAAGTACGGATTCAGCCACCTTAAGAAAATCCGAGTGACCTGTAAGTGAACTAACTCTTAAGAGTGCCAGGATCGCGAAGCCTACAGACTGCGGTGTAGCACCATCGTGATCCGTTCGAGGTCGAACAATAAGAGATGGAGCATCACTGGAAGTTAGAAAGAGGTCACTCTCTTCGGAATCGTAGAATCGGTCAAGAATGTCTTCTGCGAAGAAGATGGCTCTTGTTGCAAATCGATTACCACAACCAGCTCGATAAAGATCCAAACATGCGTGTGTGGTAGCTGCCAAATCGTCGAGAAAAGCACCTACCCGGATTTTCCCTTTTGCGTAGACGCGTTGAAGACGGCCGGAAGGATTTCGCATTTTATTCCATATGAAATCGCCGATAGATTCTGCTTGGGTCAGGATCGATCTATCGAGGAGTAGAGATCCAGCGTAGGCAAGGCCTGAAGCTGTGAGGGCGTTCCATGCGGCTATCCTCTTGTCATCTCTCTGGGGACATATCCGATTACCTCGAGCCGCAAAAAGTTCTTCTCGTAAAGCTGTGAATTTCTCTCTAGGGTGTCGTCCAGTATCCCAAAGGACGCTAGACCCTTCAAAGTTTCCTTGAGCCGTGACCGAATAGTTTTCACTGAAGGCATTGGCATCGTCAAGGCCTAGTATAGAAACTATCTCCTCAGGGTTCCAAACGTAGAACTTTCCTTCAATTCCCTCGCTATCGGCATCTTGGCTTGCTGCAAGGCCTCCGTCTTTGACGGTCATTTCTCTTTCTAGGTAGCGGGCCGTTTCTCGAATGGGCCATGAAAAATCATGTCGTTCTCCCTCCTTCCGCCAAAGTTGAGCATATATACGGAGAAGTTGACCTTGGTCATAAAGCATCTTTTCGAAATGAGGGATGCCCCAGTGATCGTCTACGCAATAGCGGTGGAACCCTCCCCCAAGTTGGTCGAATAATCCTCTTCTAGACATTTCTTTGCAAGTGAGTGATAAAAACGATTCGATTTCAAAACAAGAATCTCGATCAAGAATGTTGAGAGACGTTAGGAGGAGTTCAAGGTTAGTAGGAGTCGGAAATTTAGGCGCACCGGCAAATCCTCCCCTTATTGCATCAGCCCCTCCCATCAACCGATCTACTCCGATCTTTACCGTCTCTAAATCCGGTCGTTTGTTAGTACTGTTTGTTGTTTGGGAGCTGCCTATCGAAAATAAAAGTTTCTCGGCCGTGTTTTCTATGTCTTCGCGGCGATTCTTGTATGCTTTGTCGATGGACAAAAGAAGTTCGCGAAATGACGGTAGGCCATGTTGCGACACCGGAGGAAAGTAGGTCCCCCCGTAAAAAGGACGACCATCAGAAGTGCAAAATACCGTGAGGGGCCATCCCCCATGGCCTGTGAGACGCACTACAGTATCCATATAGATTTGGTCTAGGTCAGGTCGTTCTTCTCTATCTATCTTTATATTCACGAAAGAATTATTCATTAGCTCGGAGACAGTTTCGTCTTCAAAAGACTCTCTCTCCATGACATGACACCAATGACAGGCGCTGTAGCCTATGGATATGAGAAGTGGGCGGTCGTGGGTCTGAGCAAAGAGAAGAGCCTCTTCTCCCCAGGGATACCAGTCCACAGGGTTGTCCATGTGCTGCTGTAGATACGGACTGGTTTCGCCTTGTAGCCGGTTTCGGGGTGTCACGTTGAGTATAGTAACCGAGGTCACGGTATGGCGGATGGACTTTACTGAATTGACTTCTTGCTCCATTTTTACGTAGATCGCTAGAGGGAGGAAAATTGGATTCGAACGACAAATCGAGCAGGGATGCTCAAGAATATCTTCTTTACGCCGGTACCCCCCTCCTGAAAGGTTATGCGAATGTGCTCCTGAACACCTCCTCTGTGGATTCTCTTGAGCGGTGGATTAGAGATAAAACTCCCGAGTTTTCATTCTCAGAAACCGTGGAGGCGCTTGAGATTCTAGATTCTCTTGCCTATCAAGACTGCCCGGCGGGTGAGCTAGCCATAACTCGCTTGGTCGAGTTGCAAAATGAAGACGGAGGGTGGGGGAAGCAGCTTTCAATGAATGATCGGTTGAGCCTTACGGGACAGGTTGCAGGATTGCTCGCTAAATCACCGTTTTCTCCCGGTCGGAGTTTGAGAGCTGCGGATTCTTTTTTTGAGGACCATTGGTCGGAGAAGAGAGTGCGTTCGGGATCATTAGTTGACATAGACGTTTATTTTCATTGGCTTGCTAACTATCCAGGCGAGTTAGCGGATGAAGCTTTGCAATGGTGCGGTAGAGAGCTTACAAGGGGTTTTCGTTCGGGTAACTTCGGTCCTCTAGCTACCGGAAGAATTTTTGTGCGTTGCGGTGCGAGATCACTTCCAGGAGCCTCGGTTTCTTCCAGTGAGGTGTGTGAAAAACTAATAAAGACTCAACGCAAAGACGGTAGTTTCTTTGAGCCCTATATAGGATCGGAAGTCGCATCGACGGGTGTTGCTTTGAGTATATTTTTTAATTTAAGTTAAGAGGATGACATGCTGAATCTTGGGTTTATACATGAGGCTATTGCGGAAAAGTTGGGTAACCGTGAGTGCCTGGTATTTCGAGATCGAAGATTTACTTGGGATGATGTTAGTGATAGGACGCGGCGCTTGGCGACAGTATTAAAAGAATATAATCTCGGTTGTTTTCGGAAGCGCCGGGATCTGCTGGGATGGCAGTCCGGACAAGATCATTTGGCTCTTTATCTTTATAATGGAAATGAATATTTAGAGGGTATGCTTGGTGCTTTTAAGGCACGAGTAGTTCCTTTTAATGTTAACTATAGATACGTCGAGGATGAGCTTCTCTATGTATTATCGAATGCGTCTGCAAAGGCTATTATTTATCATTCGACTTTTGCTCCTGCCTTAGACTCAATTCGGAAGAAGCTTCCACACCTGCGTCTTCTGTTGCAGGTCGCCGATGAATCGAATAACGAACTTTTGTCAGGAGCAATTGACTTTGAAGCGGCACTGAAAGAGGCCGAGCCACGAGAACCAGAGAACTTGTCACCTGATGATCTGTATATGCTCTATACGGGCGGAACAACAGGAAAGCCGAAAGGAGTTATGTGGCGCCAGGAAGATATAATTGCTGCAGCCTTACTTCCTAGAAATTGCGAACCTAATCTGAATGCAATTGTACAACGCGCTCTTAAAGGAGGCGTACGTTCGTTACCCGCACCTCCATTCATGCATGGAGCTGCTCACTGGATCGCATTTAATATGTGGCATATCGGTGGAACAGTTTTCGTTCAATCGAATACGAAGAAACTGGACCCTGAGGACATCTGGGAGACAATAGAAAGAGAAGGTATTACAGCCTTGTCGATTGTAGGAAATGCATTTGCAACACCTCTTATCGATGTTTTTAAAAATCGAACTTATAATGCGGCAACCCTGCGCTTGATTACCACCGGGGGAGCTATATTGTCGTCATCCGCAAAGGCTGCGTTTCATGAAATACTCCCCGATGTAAAAATTTTGGATACCTTAGGATCTTCAGAGAGTGGTACTCAGGCGAGCCAAATGTCAGAAGCCGGGAAGGGATCTGAGACGGCTAAATTCGCAATCCTGACGGATAGCGCGATTCTTAATGATTCCCTAAACGACGAAGTGAAAACGGAATCCGGAGAAGAGGGGTGGTTGGCCCGTCGTGGCAATGTTCCACTTGGCTATCTCGATGATCCTGAAAAGACAGCTCAAACCTTTCCAGTAATTAATGGCACGCGTTACTCGATTCCTGGAGACCGAGCGGTTGCAAAAGTAGGAGGGGAGATACTCCTTCTGGGACGTGCTTCGGGTACGATAAATACTGGCGGTGAAAAAGTATTTGCTGAGGAAGTAGAGGAGGCTCTAAAGGAATCCTCTGAAGTCTACGATGCAGTAGTTATCGGAACGCCAAATGAAAGGTTCGGGCAGCAAATTACTGCGATTGTGCGACTGCGCGAGGGCGTCGTTTCAGGAGAAGAAATAAAAAATCGTCTGTCGAGCTTCGTGCGTACGGGCCTGGCCAGTTATAAGGCTCCTAAGGATTACATTTTTGTAGAGGAAATCGTTCGTTCTCCAAGCGGTAAAGCCGATTACGGTTGGGCAAAACAGATTGCGACCGATGCATCAGGAACTAACGATTAAGATCGATTACGTGTGGTAGCATATGCATGAAAAAAATTTAAAGAGGGTTTTGATTTGAATGAACTAGTCCTATCAGAAGATCGCGGCAGGGTACGCGTTCTGACACTTAACCGTCCCGAAGTCTTAAATGCTCTCAATCCGGCCATTGTTGAAGCTCTCGCGGAGAGGATCGAGGATGTAAGGAATGATTCCAACGTTCTGGCTTTGATTTTAACAGGCTCAGGGCGCGCTTTTGCAGCGGGCGCCGATATAGGTGAGATGCGCAAGATGACTCCCTTGCAAGGTGTTGAGTTTAGTCGACGAGGCCATGAGGTACTGGGAGCCATGGAAGACCTCGATATTCCGACGATCGCTGCGGTTAATGGATATGCTCTAGGAGGAGGGTGCGAGGTGGCTATGGGCTGTGACTGGATTTACGCCTCTGCGAAGGCGCGGTTTGGTCAGCCTGAGGTTAATCTCGGACTAGTTCCGGGCTTTGGAGGTAACACCAGGCTGGTGCGCCGTGTGGGGGTAGCTTGGGCCAAAGAAATTGTGACCACTGGTGAGCCAATTGATGCCGATACTGCCGTTCGCATAGGCTTGGCAAATCGCGTATTCGAAAATAGCGAGACACTCCTTGCAGAAGCGATTGCTATGGGTGAGAAGATTGCTACCAAAGGTCCGGTGGCGGTTAAGTTTGGCAAGCGACTCATTCAAACGAGTCAAGACGTGGATCTCCAGGTTGCGAACGCCTATGAGCAGGCGACATTTGGAACAATTTTTGCAACAGAGGACCGTCTCGAAGGCAAGGATGCCTTCCTCGCAAAGCGCGATCCCAACTTCAAGGGGCGCTAGGGAAGTCGAGAGAAGATGGCGCATTACTTGATCACGGGAGTCGCTGGCTTTATAGCTGCAGGTGTGGCCGAACAGTTGCTGGATGGTGGCCACCGCGTTCTGGGCATTGATAACCTCAACGATACTTACGATCCCTCGCTAAAAGAATTTCGCCTGAAAGGTCTGCTTTCTCGTGACGGAATGGAGTTCGTTAAGGGGGATATTTCGGACAAAAACTTTGTCGAGGGTCTTGGTAGCTCGGGGAAGGTCGACGCGGTCATCAATTTAGCTGCGAGGGTTGGCGTTAGGCAAAGTGTCGACGATCCTCAATCCTACATTACTACGAATATGCTAGGAACTTCTCACCTTCTGGACTTTTGTGTGTCTAACCAGGTAAGAAAGTTTATTTTGGCAAGTACGTCGAGCATCTACGGTGATCAAAACACCTTGCCATACAAAGAGGATGCTGACTTAATTCGGCCCCTGTCTCCTTATGCTGCAAGTAAACTCGGCGCAGAGGGGCTCGCTCACAGCTATCACCATATATATGGGTTTGATGTGTCAATTCTTCGTTACTTCACAGTTTATGGACCAGCGGGACGACCTGATATGAGTGTATTTCGCTTTGTCCAAAGAATAAGTGAGGGTATGCCTATTTGTCGGTTTGGTGACGGAGAGCAGTCTCGTGATTTTACCTACATTGACGATATTGCCCGAGGTACGATTTTAGCACTGAACTCGTCGGGGTTTCAAATTTTCAATCTTGGGGGGGATCATCCTTATAAGTTAAACGCTCTGATAGAGTTGATCGAACGTAGGACGGGCCACCGAGCTGAGATAGAGGAGCAGCCCCGCCATAAGGCCGATATGACCTCGACATGGGCCGATATCACTCACGCACGAGAAGAACTGGGATGGAGTCCTGGTATTTCCTTTGAGGATGGTGTGGACGCCACGGTGTCGTGGTACGAATCGCAAAGGTCTTGGGCTTCTTTGATAATCACTCAATAGATTATTTGTTTGAGGTAGCCCTGCACTGAATTCAATAGGAATGTCAAAGGATAATTAAATAGAGCGGGCTGCGTTTTCAACAACGGTACCATCAAAGAAGTTTGGATTTAGATCTCCCCACAACCGTACAGCGTTACCAAACGCGAAAGAGTAAAAGTCTTCTTCAGAAAGTCCGTGATCTTCTACTAACTCCCACGCTTCAGCCAGAACTTCGGTCATATCAGAGACGTCAAAGTGACTGATATCTGAACTTAGAACCGCGGAAAGTTGTGTACCAAAGGGATTTACCTTGCGATTGAAAGCGTGGACTAGATTCGCGTCGTCTGCTTCGCATCCGAAAAAGAAGTTTGGAACGAACAAGTCGCTGAGTTCTTTCTCATTCTTTATCTGACATGCGACAAAGTCGTCTAGCTGCTCAGGAACGTTATTTCCCATCCCTCGGTCTAAAATCTCTAAGAATGACGTCCAACCTTGGTTCATCGCTTCTGTGCCAAACTGCTTTACGAGGTCATGTAGGCGCATGCGATCAAGGTTTTTAGGACTAAGTAATTGGACGGCTTCAGCGTTTCTCTTTTCCCAATGGGAAATCAGATCTGCTAGAAGCGTGCAGCCCCAAGAGACACCTCCTTCAAGAAAAGCAAACCGCATATTCGGGAAGCGACGCGTAACGCCTCCAAGAAATAAGGCCTTGCATACAGCGTGACCAGCGGCCGCAAAATGGCCAATATGATTGAAGACGAAATTTGAAGGCGAATTTCGCAATCCGTAATTTTCGGCAGCTGAGTGAAATGTAGCCGGATACCCGAGCTCTTGGCATTTTTCCCATACTGGATCGTAATCGTGATCGCTGTCGATTCCGAGAACATCAAGCCAGCACGCGTACCGTCGACTAATACCTTTTCGCTCCGCTTCAGGGATGGATCGTCTCATTAGGCTTCCAAGGGCTACTGCTTTAATCCCCAGCTCTTTGCAATGCTCGAGTTCCCTGATCGCTTCTTCAGGGGTGTGCATCGGAATCACGCCGATCGGGGTTACACGGTCCGAGAAATCATCCCAAGTTTCGGCGGCGTATCGATTAAAAGAGTGGCAGCCTGCTAACCGGAGCTCCGAGTCTCCAAGATAAGGGGCAAACAGCTGCAGGCTGGACGGGTAGAGTATCGCGAAGTCAATCCCCATGTCATCTAAGCGATCATAAAGTAGTTTTGGAATGAATGAGGTAGCTGTATCAAGTGTATTGGGTGTCGCTAGTGCCCACCAGGGAGCTTGTCCTGTTCGGCGGTCGAGTTTTTCTTTACTGGATGTTCCGTCTTCTCCAAGAACACGTACTCGTGAATTCCACTTGTCGACGAGCTCTTGCCCAGCGTCTTCCCGGAGATAGTCTAAAGCGATTGGGTCAAATTCTCTCCAGTGTCCATCAGAATCAATGACTGGATGAGAGAGTCGTGCACGAATTTTTTTTGAAGACGACGTCATGTTCCCCCTTCAGGATTTTTGTCAAAAAGATCCTTTGAACGGCATGGGCCGTAAGTTGACTTTAAGGGCCCTCGATAGCGAAAGCGACCCCTGAGTTGGCGGACATAATGTGAGGGAACACTTCAATGTCCTATAAAATCTATAGAGAACAGGTAGTTATAGATTAATTGTAATCTGAAATTAATTTAGAAGTCATAGTTGAGCCTTCTCCTCCCACGCCACCTACAATAGCTATTAGTAAGCGCCAGAATCACTGAACAAAGGGTTGGAGGGGACACGATGGAAGTTGGTCTTCAGTTTATTTTTCAAAATAACCACAAGGGTATGTCCGATGCTGAAATGATGAGAAAAGAGACGGATATAGCGTTGCTTGCAGAAGATGTTGGCATGGATTTTTTGTTGCTTCCGGAACATCATTTCGATCCGAACTACTCAATGATGCCCGACAACTTGCAATGGCTCGCCTACATCGCCGGCAAGACAAATCGCATTAAGATTGGTACCGGCGCTATCATTCTCCCCTGGCATGAAAACCCGACTCGCATTGCCGAAAAAATTTCAAGTCTGCAGGCTCTTTTAGGGGATAGGTTTTTGCTTGGTTTTGGGAGAGGGTTGGCGCGAGAGGAATACAGAGCGATGGGCGTCGAAATGAGTTCCGCCCGCGAACGTTTTGACGAATCTGCCGAGATCATTTTGGATATTCTCGACACGGGTGTCGCGGATTACGAGACAAAACATTTCAAACAGTCACGCACCACCATCACACCCAAGCCTGAATTTGGATATCGTGGACGGGACTTCTTCTCTGTAGCGATGACGCCCGATTCGGGAATAGCTGCTGCAAATCTTGGCGGAACGATGATGTCTTTTGTTCAACTTCCCTGGGATCAACACCATGCAGCGGTAGAGGCTTGGCGTGAACGCTTTCGGTCAGTTCATCCGAGCAAAACGCCACGTGCCCCAGTTTTTTCCGATTTCACCTATTGCCATGAGAACGAAAAAATTGCTGAAGAAGTTGCGACCGAATACCTCTCAAAGTATTACCGCAGTGTTATCCGACACTACGATTTTGATGGGTCACATTGGGGAGAAACGGAAGGCTATCAGGCCTATCAGGCTGGTGCTTCGGCAATTCAGGAGGTTGGTCTCGATGCGGCATGTCAGGGGTTTGTGGAGAGCCAAGCATGGGGTACTCCCGATCAAATCATCGAGGTGTGGACCAAGCGTGCAGAAATGACCGGAGATCTCCGGCCTGCGATGGCGGTTTCCTACGCTGGAATGCCTTTTGAGATGGTAAGAAATTCATTGAAATTAATAGGAGCGGAAGTCGCGCCTGCCCTACGAAAGGTTACATAAGAGCGGAAGTTATTTGGAGATCAAAATCTCTGAAGGTGCGCAGTTCCATTAACTAGTCGCTGACTTCAGCAAAAGTATTCACATAGGGCAGCTGGCGGGCAGTCGTTTCGATCTGAGCTGAAGCGTCCATGAGCACTCCAGTGGCATGCCACGTTCCTTCTAGTAACTGGTTACGTACGCCTTCCGGTATTTCTGCCTTCATTGTGCCGGCTTTGTACGAGACGGTTTTGCTCTCCACATCGACAGTAATTTCTTGTGTTGGGTCGAGTTCTACACTCTCCATGAGCTTCGTCACATCTTCGGGAGAGAGGCGCGCACAGATCAAGCCGTTAGCTGTGCAGTTTCCCGAGAAAATTTCACCGAAGGAAACGCCAATAAATGCGGTAAAGCCGTGTCTCATGAGAGCTTGAGGAGCGTGTTCACGCGAAGAACCGCATCCAAAATTAGATTCGACTACCAAAATCTCGGCTCCGTTAAAGCGTTCGTCGTCTAAAGCGTGGTTTCCTTTGGCTTCCTTACGATCGTCTTCGAAAGCGAATTCACCTAGCCCTTCAAACGTTACACACATGAGGTATCGGGCGGGAATAATGCGATCAGTGTCGATATCGTTGCCTCGAAGAACGCAAGCACGACCCGAGGCAGTTCCTATTTTTCTCTCCGACATCTAAATGACCTCACGCACGTCTACGACATTTCCGCGGATTGCGGCCGCAGCTACCATTGCGGGCGACATGAGCAACGTTCTGCCTGTGGGCGAGCCCTGGCGTCCTTTAAAGTTTCTGTTGCTAGAAGAGGCGCAGATTTCTCGCCCCTTGAGCTTGTCTGTGTTCATTGCGAGGCACATCGAGCAGCCGGGCTCTCTCCACTCAAAGCCAGCAGATTGGAATATTTCAGGAAGCCCTTCGAGTTCGGCTTGTTTTTGCACTGCTTGCGAACCGGGTACTACCAGGGCTCGAACGTGGGGCGCAACATGTCCAGTCTGGGCAATCCGAGCGGCCTCCCTCAAATCACTGATTCGACTATTGGTACACGACCCGATAAAAGCGACATCAATTTTTGTTCCCGAGATTGGCTCTCCGGTACGCACTTCCATGAATGCTACGGCTTCTTCGTGACCTGCTCTTTCTGAATCGGGTAAATCAGAAGTCCTAGGTATCGGTCGATTTATCCCGACGGCTTGCCCAGGATTTATCCCCCAGGTTACAGTGGGTTCTATCTCGGGACCCGGAATCTCTACGATATCCTCGTATTCAGCATCGGGGTCACTTTTTACGTTGTCCCACCAAGACAAAGCCCGATCGAAGGCGGCCCCGCTCGGGGCGTACGCCTTTCCCTTAAGGTCGTTATAGGTGATCTCATCGGGGTTTACATAGCCAACCCTCGCTCCGCCTTCGATCGACATATTGCATAGGGTTAGTCTCTCCTCCATAGAAAAGTTTTCGACGACCGATCCGGCATACTCATAGGCAAAGCCAACCCCCCCCTTTGCTCCGGTCCGACGAATTATGTCAAGTGTTACGTCCTTAGCGTAAACGCCGCGGCCAAGCTTACCGGTAACTTCTACCTTTCTGACTTTTAAACGCCCCATAGCAAGAGTTTGAGTGGCGAGTACGTCCCGAACTTGACTTGTCCCAATCCCAAAAGCGATAGAACCATATGCGCCGTGGCTGGACGTATGACTGTCACCACAGGCGAGAGTCATGCCCGGTTGAGTCAACCCTAATTCGGGACCAATGACATGTACGATTCCCTGCCGTCCGCTCGATGTGTCGAATAGGGCAATGCCGGCCTCCCGGCAGTTGTTTTCGAGATGGATCATCATTTCTTCGGCAATCGGATCTGCGAAGGGGCGCTTTTGATCGTCTGTTGGGATAATGTGGTCGACGGTAGCAAATGTTCGTGACGGGAAGCGGACACTGAGACCCATTTCGCGAAGCATTTCAAAGGCTTGAGGGGAGGTGACCTCGTGAATAAGGTGCAAACCAATGAAAAGCTGAGTTTGGCCATTAGGCAGTTCCCGGACCGAGTGTGCGTCCCAGACTTTGTTGAATAGATTTTTTCCAGCCATAGGAAACGAGGTTTAGCAGAGCTTGACTTCAAGAGCTTCGAGCGATGCTTCCTTTCTGAAGAGAAAGTAGTAAAAATGGAACTTCTACATACAGCTCACGTGCCTTCCGGTGACGGGAAATTCCCTACTGTTCTTGCCCTGCATGGCTGGGGTGCAAGTGCTCACGATCTTCTAGGGCTCGCTGCGGTGCTTCACAGAGGGAAAGCTTTGGTGATCTGCCCAGAGGGTCCTTTAACGGTTCCTATAGGCCAAGGCATTACAGGTCACGGTTGGTTTCCCCTCGCTGACGGCGGCCAGGTCGCAATCGATGATGTCCATCGCGCCACGGACCTCGTTGCTCGCTTCTTGGACGAGATGGTAGAGCGTTATCCGGTGGATCCGCGAAAAACGATTATCCTTGGCTTCAGTCAGGGCGGTGTTATTTCGTACGATCTCGCTCTTAGAGACCCCGAGCGCTTTGCTGGTCTCGTAGCGCTTTCGTCCTGGCTCCCAGATGCCTTGAGTGACGGTCTAAGCAGTTCCGGTTTCGTCGATCTACCTACCTACGTTGTCCATGGAACGGAAGATCCTCTTCTTCCTGTTGAAAGAGGCCGGCACTCGCGGGATAAGCTATTGGAGTTAGGAGTTCCTACAACTTACCGGGAATATGAGATGCAACATGAAATCAAGCCTGAAGCCCTCAAAGATCTTGTACAGTGGCTCGAAGAAAAAGTTTTTCAACCTATTCTTCTAACGTGAATTAGATACTTGCGGGTCTTTTGCGAAGTGTCGTAAGTTTCAAACCTCGGGGTGTAGCTCAGCCTGGCAGAGCGCCGTCTTTGGGAGGCGGAAGCCGTGGGTTCGAATCCCACCACCCCGACCATTTCCGATGGTCAGGCCGGATGCTGTTTTTCTTCCAAATTTTCCGAACTGTAGTCGAGGAGACGCACATATTGTGTTTGCAACCGTTGCGGGTCCAACCTTCGAGGTTCTTCAGTTTTACTTTATTCTCAAAAGCGCTGGCTCCGTGACGCGCTAAGGTGCACATAACAAGTAAGTCCCTTCTGATAGTCGGGGGCTGCACTGAAGCAGTGATGGAGCGCGATGTCTACGGAACTTTCATTAGTCCTTCGGGAGAAGATTGAGAACACGATTCGCAACCTCGCGATCGACGCGGTCGAGCGTGCAGGCTGTGGGCACCCTGGTGCCCCGATGGGTTTGGCTCGGCCTGCCCTCGAAATTTGGATGAATTATCTGAGATTTGATCCTCGGGATCCCGATTGGTCTCTGCGAGATCGTTTCGTCCTTTCCGCAGGCCACGCGTCGATGCTCCTTTACTCTTTGCTGCATCTGTTTGGATTTGATGTTTCTCTCGATGATTTGAAAAATTTTCGTCAGATAGGTTCAAAGACCCCGGGACATCCGGAGTACGGGCAAACCCCTGGGGTGGAACTGACAACAGGCCCTCTTGGCCAAGGTTTCGGTCATGGGGTAGGCATGGCTCTTGCTGGACGCCTCGCACGTGCACAGTTCGGTCGAGAGGGCAAAGGTCCCGGTCACCACCGTGTTTACGGGATAGTTTCTGACGGAGACTTAATGGAAGGAGTTTCCTACGAGGCGAGTTCTCTTGCAGGCCATCTAGGCCTTGGGAATCTTATTTATGTTTACGACGACAATGGCATCACAATCGATGGCCCTGCGAGTCTTTCGTTTAGTGAGGATGTATCAAAGCGATTCGCGTCTCAGGGATGGCACATTGAAACCGTTTCGGGAGAGGATGTCGAAGGGATTCAGACTGCTCTTGATCGCGCAATTGAGGAGGAGAGACGACCGTCACTTCTTATTACGAAAACTACCATTGGTTATGGAAGTCCGAACAGGGCAGGAAAGTCAAAAGCTCACGGGGAGAAATTAGGAGAGCAGGAGGCGAAGTTAACTAAAAAGGCTTTAGGATGGCCTGACGATCCTACTTTTTACATCCCTGAAGATGTTCGAAAATTTCTGGATGGCCTTGTAGCTGCCAAACGCGATGGCCGAAAACGAGGAGATGAAGATTTTGAGAACTGGAGGAGAACCCACGCTGCTTCGGCGAAAGAGTGGGACTCTGCCCGGAAAAGGGAAGTACCTGAAAACCTTGGCGAGCTTTTGAGTGAGGAGCTCTCAGGAGTTGAAGATGCTACGCGAAAGCATTCCGGCGCTGTAATACAGAAGCTTTTCAAGCATGTTCCTTTTCTGGTGGGCGGCTCTGCCGATCTGGCAGGATCGAACAATACACGAATCATTGCGGCAGGAGATGTTGATCCCTCCTCTGAAGACCCCTTCAACGGTCATAATTTGCACTTCGGTGTCAGGGAACATGCTATGGGCGCTGTTTTGAACGGTATTGGTCTCGATGGAACATTCATTGGTTATGGGGGCACATTCCTGGTTTTTAGCGACTATCTCAGGCCCTCAATCCGACTAGCCGCACTTATGAAGGTTCCAACTATTTTTGTTTTCACGCACGACTCGATCTTTCTTGGGGAAGATGGTCCTACTCATCAGCCAATAGAACATCTCGACACTCTCCGCGCGATACCAGGTCTCACCCTATTTCGTCCGGTCGATGGGGTAGAAACAGCGATGGCTTGGTTGTGGGCGGTCACTGAGGCAAAGGGTCCCGTAGTGATGGCCCTCAGCCGACAAAAGGTCTCGGCACCTGAACGTCCAAGTTCTTTTAATAACGCCGCTGTATTGAGAGGTGCTTATAGTCTTTTGGAAGAGTCCGAAGAGCCCGATGTGGTTTTAATGGCTTCTGGTTCGGAGGTTCCAACGATCGTGGGTGCCTCTAAGGCACTGTTGGATGAAGGGATAACGGCTCGTGTAATATCAGCCCCTTGCTTGGAATTGTTCCAGCAACAAGGAGACGATTACCAGAAATCTCTTCTTCCTGAAGGAGTCCCAGTGGTTGCTGTTGAAGCAGGCCTCGGCCAAGGCTTTCTCCGGTGGACAGGAAAAGATGGCCTGATCCTGGGCATTGACAGATTTGGGGAGTCGGCACCTTATGCGGATCTGGCTGATGCCTTTGGGTTTACACCAGATTCAATCGCCGGGCGCGTAAGAAAACTTCTTACCGGCTAACTCGAAAGTCTCGCTTCGTCTTGTTTGCTCGGCTCTTCGACCTTGTAAAGTTTCTGAGCATTTTCCCATAAGATTTTGCGTCGAACTTCTGGCTCACAATCGTCTAAACCGGTTCGGATCCGATCGTGCACTTCCTCTCCATATAGAGATGTTGGGTGAGGGAAGTCGGTCTCGAATAGGATGTTGTCGATACCGACCTTGTCGATTAGCCTGCGCGGCGCAGTTTGCTCGAACCAGTAGCAAGCGAATACGTTTCGAGCAAAGTACTCCGAGGGAAGCATTTCCAAATCAGGACGTTCCTCCGCCACACGGTTTCCTAAAAACTGATAATCGAGTGCCTCGAGGGCAAAGGGTACCCAGCCAATTCCACTTTCTACTGAGACGAACTGTATCTTCGGGAAACGGGCCAATACTCCCGACACCAGGAGATCGCTTAGTTGTATTCCGTTGGTTAAAAAGATGTCAACAGATAGAGCAGCAAAGGTCGCCATCTTTCCGTAGGTTTTAACCTTCTCCTTGCTAAGTCCCATTTCCATGTTTCCTGAGCCGATGTGAAAGCTTACAGGCAAATCGAGATCCACAGCCGCCTCCCAAAGAGGATCCCAATGCTTGTCACCTATCACGGGCTCACCGAATGACTGCGGTTCACCTGTGAACAGGATTCCTTTATGTCCCATTTCTGCACAACGTTGAACCTCTTTGACGGAAGCTTCAATGTCCCAAAAAGGAGTTGAGGTTATTGGCAAGAGGCGTCGTGAATCCGCTGCTGCCCATTCGGTTTGCCAATCGTTATATGCTCTAACACAGGCGAGCATGAGATCTTTGTCGCCCAGCTTTAGGAAGGCTTGATTTCCGAAACCGCCCACGTTTGGGTACATCACCATGGCCCAGATACCCATTTCGTCCATGTACTTAAGGCGAGCTTTGGCATCAAAGGCTCCGGGATGCATTTCGTCGTAGCTAGATGGCCAGGACTTCATGTCACCAACGCCAGCAGTAGCAGATAATCCCGGGCTGGCGATTCTTTGATCGCCAAGAAACCACCACTCTCTCCCGCGATTGTCCTTCGCTACGTGGGGGACTTTGTCTTTCATCTTTTCTGGAACGCGGCTTGTCCAGAGGTCCGGAACTTCTGTCACATGTGTGTCAACGTCTATGATGCTGTAACCGTTCATAGCTTTTCTCCTATACATGCATTGTGCCTTAAATTGTTTGTTTTAGCCCGAGTCCTGGAGCTCGACTGGCTAGAAGGACTAGACTGCCGTTCGTGAGATCATCCAAAATCGTGGAAAAGCCGAATGTTA
>CAYOGP010000002.1:16173-33161 GCA_964403555.1 uncultured Spirochaetales bacterium
ACGCCGTACTACAGATACCTTTTTCTAAGTGGCTGGCTTTTCAGTGTTTCTCGTTGGGGTGTGGGGTTTCTCGGTGCTTTCGTGATGAACGATATGACTGGATCCCCATTATATGTACAGCTGACGGGGACTTTTATGTGGGGCCCCCTGCTTTTAACTGGCCTTGTTGGAGGGGCAATATCAGATCGTCTGGATCGCAAGCGGACCTTAGTAGCTTTCTTTCTTCTGATGGTTCCCTTTACCATTTTGATGGGTGCACTGGCTTTATTTGATCTTCTAAAACCATGGATGATTTTTCTGTCGATGCTCGTGGTAGGGGTTGGTTGGGTGATCGATATGACTGCTAGAAGAGCTCTGATTTACGATTTGGTAGGGCCGAGTCAAATAAATAACGCCTTAGCGCTGGAAATGTTCTCAAGTGCAAGTGGTCTTGCCCTGGGATCCTTTATCGGAGGAGCCGTTATTGAGTTGTTGGGGATCGGGTATGCGTACTGGGCAGTAGCGATCTTTTTGACGATTTCTGTCATAAGCATGGCTAAAGTCCCGAGTGTTCCTGTGACTAGTTCGCCTACTGGAGAAGGTTTTTTTCAGACGATGCTTCAAGGCCTTCGCGAGTTATCTGGTAATCGTCTCCTATTTTCAGTACTTGGAGTAACACTGATCGCGGATGCTTTTTTTTATTCTTATACGCCGCTCTTACAAGTAATTGGGGAGCGGGTTGGAGGTACTCCATTCTCTATCGGGCTATTAGCAGCATCAACGGGGGTTGGAATGATGCTGGGATCACTTTGGGTAGCTACTTTTACACCTCCGAGAGGGATTGCGTATGTTTGGGGCGCGTTTTCTGCAATGGCTCTGGTAGTTGGTGTTGCAACAACTGATGAATACGGCTGGGTTTTGTTCTTTGCCATGATATCGTCGGTCAGTTTTGGGCTCTTTGGAGCAACTCAGAGTGCTCTTACAATGACTAGTGTCAGAGAGAATATGAGGGGCAGAGCTATGGGTCTGCTAAGTATGGCAATTGGGTCGTTGCCGATTGGTATGTACATTTTAGGGCTTCTTGCGGAGATTGTTGGTGCCGAACAATCGATAATTATTTTTAATGTAACTGGTATCTTGGCTTTAGCAGTTTTTCTCGCTTGGCGTCCTCAGGTGTTCAGAGCGCGCTGAACGTATTAGTGGTAGTCATGCGATTTAGGAAGTGTTGCTTTTAAGGTGATGGATCGTAGGTCCTCGATTTTGATAGCAACAACGCCATTTAAATTTCGTACTGATCCCTCGATTTCGCATATTGTAGTGGAGTTAAGCACGCTTCGAATCTCTGAAAATATTTCTCGACCTAGAGTGCCACTAATGATTCCAGTCTCGTCTTCTAGAGTTAGAAAGCAAACCCCTTTTGCTGAGGTAGGTTGCTGGCGAACAATGATGTGCCCCGCAGCTCTAACATTGCATCCGTCCGGAAAATTCTGAATTTCGATTAAGGGGGTAATTCCTTCTTCGTTTAGCGCGGTACGGAGGTGGGCCATAATATGTGGACCTACGGTCATGCCGCTATTCCGGTAATCAGCAAGTGTTTCCTCTAACTGTGTCATGTTGTCTAGAGGAAATTTATCGGTGTGCTTATAGATACCTGAAAGTAGGGAGTGAGTATCTTTTTCGAGTGCGGCTACTTGCCACAGTGTTCCACGGCGTTTCTTTTGATTTTCATGTATTGATTCCAATGCTCCGAGCTCAGCTAATGTAAAAAGCTCGTTGTCATTTGCAGATACACGGGAAACGAAATCTGCAAGGTCTAAAAATTGAAGCTTTTGACGTTCAGCTATAATTCTGTCAACGGTCTTTCTTGTTAGTTTATTTACGTAACGCAAGCCTAGACGAACGGAAGGTCCATATTCTCTATTAGGCGAAGATTCAAGGGAACAGTCCCAGTTCGATTTAGTGACATCGATAGAGAAAACTTTCACACCATGTCGTTCAGCATCTTTTACAAGAGTAGCGGGGCTGTAAAAGCCGAGAGGGTATGAATTCAACATTCCTACCAAAAATGCAGCTGGATAATGAGCTCGGAGATATGCCGAAGCATAAGCAATAAGAGCAAAAGAGGCTGAGTGCGATTCAGGGAATCCGTACATTGCAAATGCTCGAATATCGTGAAGGATCTCTTCGCATGCACCTTTAGAGATTCCATTATTCAGCATTCCGGATCGTAGGGTTCCTTCAATTTTAGTCATTTGTTCTGTCGGGGTTTTAAATCCCATTGCTCTTCGAACTTCTTCGGCCTCGCCTCCAGTAAGTCCAGCTGCCACTATAGATATCTTAAGGATTTGTTCTTGGAAAATAGGTATACCAAGGGTTCTCTGTAAGATAGGCTCTAGTATTGGATGAGAATAGCTGACAGGTTCTCTCCCAGAGCGTCGATTTATGTAAGGATGGACCATTTTCCCAGTGATAGGTCCGGGGCGAATTATGCCTATTTGAACGACGAGATCATAAAAACATTTCGGCCTAATTCTAGGAAGTGTTGCCATTTGTGCACGACTCTCGATTTGAAATACCCCAATAGTGTCTCCATTTTGGATCATTTTATATGTTTTGGAATCATCTTGCGGAATTTGGCTTAGGTCGATCTCTTGTGAGTAATATTTTCTTACAAGTGAAAGGGTTTTTTCTAGGGCGTTAAACATTCCAAGGCCGAGCAAATCAATTTTGATAAGGCCCAGATGAGAACAGTCGTCCTTATCCCATTGAATAACTGATCGATTTCCCATACGAGCGGGTTCGATCGGAACAATCGAGTCGAGTCTGCCGGAACTTATTACGATGCCACCGGTGTGTTGACCCAGATGGCGAGGAAGACCAATAACCTGATCAACAAGTTCTAGGAGAAGCTTTATCGAGGGTAATTTGGTTTGATAAATTTTGTTCTCTAGATACTTATTCCGTTCACAGGGATCGTTTCTTTCTGGAGCATCGGACAAAGCTCTTGATATATCATTTAGTAGTAACTTGTTAATATTTAAAACTTTTCCCATCTCTCGGATTGCTGATTTGAATTTGTAGCAAATCACCGTTGAAGTCATGGCAGCACCGGAGGGGCCATATTTTTCAAAAACGTATTGTAATACTCGTTCTCTTTGATTTCCTGAAGGAAGATCGATATCTATATCAGGCCATTCACCACGTTCTTCAGATAAAAATCGTTCGAACAAAAGTTCCATACCGATCGGATCGACAGCTGTAATTCCAAGTGCGTAACAAACAGCACTATTTGCAGCGGATCCACGGCCTTGGCAAAGAATATTGTTCTCTCTTGAAAAACGCGTGATGTCATGAACGATTAGAAAATATCCTGATAAGTTCAGCTTTTTGATAACGAATAGCTCGTGTTCGAGTTGATTGAGCGTACGTGACGTTAAGTTATTTTTGTAACGCTTGTATGCACCTTGAAAAGTAAGTGTACGAAGCCATGTGTGATTTTCAGATCCATTAGGAGACGGAAAGTCTGGGAATTTGTAACCCAACTTTTCCATATTAAAGTTGCATTGCTCGGAAATGTCTCGAGTAGCAAAAATCCAATCCGGATGATCTGAAAATCGCTGGATATTATCTTCTAGAGTATTGAGATGGTAGTCTCCGTTAGGCAAAAGGGAACGACCCGCCTGGTTGAGCGTTACTTTGTTTCTCAAGCAAGTAAAAGCATCAAGTACTCTGCGTCCGTTAGGTCTTGCATAGCGAACATCTCCCATCGCAAAAATAGGAAGGTCGACATGGTTTGCTAGGGATTGACTACGTCTATTTATAAAGTCTTGTGCTCGATCTTTGTTTCGAGAAATACCAACCCATGTTTTTTTGGGAAATAATCTCTTCATCTGTTTTAGAAATTGGGAAGTAAGATTTGCATGGCTTGGTACGCACGCGATTAAATCCAGGGCATATTCTTCTAGATCGCTCAGTGTCGCGTAGGCTTTTCCTTTGGGAGCACGGTGTTGGGCTCGGGTGACCAGCATTGACAAATTTTTGTATCCCTTATTAGAGGCGACTAGAAGGTCAATGAATTGATGACTTTGTTTGTCCACATCGAGGATTTCATCCCGGACTTCGAGCGAGGCTCCCGTAATTGCCCGAATACCTGATTTCTTTGCTGCACGAAAAAATCGAGGAGCACCGTAGAGGCCATTGCGATCGACCAAAGAGAGGGTGGGATGAGAAAGCTCTTGCGCTCTTTGCACAAGGTCTTCGGGTGTAGACGCTCCTTCAAAGAAAGAAAAGGCGCTGCGGCAACGAAGTTCTACGTAGTCAGTTGAAAGGCAATTTTTAGTCACCTATATACTTTCGTCTTATTTTCGCTATTATGCAAGTCTAATCTTAAGCCGCAGAATTGGCAGATAGATAGTGCTGAAATTTTGTATCCCTAACCCTTTGCACGCATTTAGTTTTGGACGACGAGGAAAGCCCCGCCAATTACTAAAATGCCTCCTGCAAATTTTTGCCAGCTTATGGGATCTACCGGAGACTCAAATAAACCAAAATGAGAAATTACAATTCGACCCAGGAGCTGAGCGGCAACTGTTATTACGAGTAAGTTAATCGCGCCCAAGCGGGGAATTAGAAAAGTATTAGTACCTACGACAGTAACGCTAATTAAACCCGGAACGATGTAATACCACGCTGGAGTTTCAAGTAGTGCCTGAAGAGATGTGCGAGGAGCCAGAAAGAAAGATATCGAAGCAATGGAAAGAAATGCGACTCCATAAAATGTGAGGGTAGCCACCATAGTGGATTGAATCCGAACACTTAATGCGCCATTTAATGGAACGTGTAGGCTCCCTAAGATTCCTGCTACAATCGCTAAAGCGAACCAAAAAAAAAGAGTTTGAGATATCATCAATTGTTAATTTCCAGACTGAGTGCTTCAGCATCGTTTAAAAGATTTTCGATTAAGATAAGTCCGTTTGACCAAAATTTCGCATCAGAAATGTTCATATTCATTCTCGAAAGCAGATCGTCAGGGCTTTTGGAACCTCCCGAACGTAGAAGATCGAGATATTCCGGGACAAAGCGAGAGCCTTCTTCTTCGTATTTTCTAAGCAGAGAGAATACGAGAAGTTCTCCAAAAGCGTAGGCATAGCAGTAAAAAGGAGAATGGAAAAAATGTGGTATGTACATCCACCAGTATTCGTAGTGTTTTCCTAAGCTAACAGAGTCACCAAACATATTTCTGTTTTGATTAATCCACATTTCATTAATCTGCTCTGTAGTGAGTTCACCTTGAGTATTTCTTTCATTGTGAACGCTTTGTTCAAATCGTGTCATCATTACTTGTCGAAAAACAGTTGCAAAACAGTCTTCAAGTTTTCCGCATATCAGTGAAAGTCGAGTTTTTGCATCTATTTCCCCTTTTATCATCTTTCGAAAAACAATCATTTCTCCAAAAACGCTCGCTGTTTCTGCGGTAGTAAGAGGTGCGTCTTGTTCGAAATATCCGTTTTCTCGAGATAGATACTGATGAATTCCATGTCCTAATTCATGAGCGAGTGTCATGACGTCTCTAATATTTCCGCTAAAGCTCATCAAAATATAAGGATGAACGCTTGGTACAGTTGATGCACTGAATGCTCCACCGCGTTTTCCTCCTCTAACTTCAGCATCAATCCAATTGTTCGAGAAAAACATTTCGCCAATTGAAGCCATTTCAGATGAAAATTCGGAATAAGCAGATAAAACTAACTCTTTAGCGTGCCCAAATTCAAATCTTTGCTCTTTCTGATTAATTGGCGCGTATCGGTCATAATCAGAAAGTTGGTCAATTTTTAAAATCTTACTTTTTAGTCTGTAGTAGCGTTGTACTAAATCGTATCGAAACTCACAGGCACTCATCAAAGCTTCAACAGAATCTCCAGAAATCTCATTGTCGAGATTTCTTCGATCAATTGAACGTTTATGGGATCGAAGTCTGTCTCGTTCGCCTTTTTCGGAAATCAAAGTGTTAAATATAAAAGTTAGAAGTTCACTCTTGTCTTTTAATCCAGAAGTAAAATTGAGAGCCGCTGATTTTCGAATGACTCTGTTAGCATGATGGGTGAGGGAAAGAATCTCTTCTTCGTTTATGTCTGGAGTTTCAAAGCCCGGAGGAGCGACAAATCGCATAGCAGCAAGAGTTTCATCGAAAAGGCGGAGAAAAGCTCGTCGACCAGTATTGTTAGATATTTCCAGGAGAGCTTCTTCTTTTTCGCTAAGATTATACGGAGCATATTTTCGAAGATTTTCAAGGTAGTGTCTGCGACCCTTAAAACTAGGTTTTTTTAAAAGAGCTTTTACTTTGAAATTACTTAACTCGCACCACTCAATGTGGAAAAACAAAAGCTGATTTCGAATCGCGCCTCCTTTTTCTAAAATTTTTTGATAAAAGCGTCTAATTGAGTGAGCTTGCGTATCGGCGGCATATAAAAGCTGCGAAAATGTTTCGATTCGCGCGGTGTCTTCATGAATCGCTTCAAGAGAGTCTACTACTTCCAAAATAACGTAGTCATCAATCGACGAAATTCTGCCTTTGTGAGTTTTAGAAAGTTCATAGGCACGTTCCAATAACGAGCTTAGATCCGTTTCAATTTTCGGATCGTTTAGATCGGCATAAAGATCTTTTAGATCCCATCGCATTTCGGAATTTTCTTTGGAGCTTTGGTTTTCGTCGAGAATTACTGGCATAAGACTGATAAAATAACGCTCTTAGACTCTTAGGCCCAAGGTCAGGAGTATTTGTGGTCTATAAAAAGATAATCATGCACGCGGATATGGATGCCTTCTACGCATCTGTTGAGCAACGAGATCGCCCAAAGCTGAAAGGCAAACCGGTAATCGTAGGAGGTAGTAGTGCCCGTGGGGTGGTGTCTGCTGCGAGTTACGAAGCAAGAAAATTTGGGGTTCACTCTGCGATCTCCGTAGCAGAAGCGCGAAAACTTTGCCCTGAGGGATATTTTCTTCGTGGTGATATGAAGAAATATCGAAAAGAATCGAAGAAAATATTTGAAATTTTCAGAAATTACAGTCCCGCAGTTGAAGGTATCTCACTCGATGAGGCTTTCCTCGATCTTACTGGCACAGAGCGATTGTTAGGTTTGCCTAGCAAGATCGGCGAATCAATAAGGCGTGATGTCAGAGAGAAGAGAGACTTAGCAGTGTCCGTTGGGGTGGGACCAATAAAACTTATTGCCAAAATAGCGAGCGGTCTTGCAAAACCTGATGGACTTCTTGAGGTGCCGGTACACGGTATCAAAGATTTCTTAGAACCTCTTTCAGTAGCTCAACTTTGGGGCGTTGGTCCCGTTGCGCAGGAGAGGTTAAAAGCGCTGGGGTTGAATACAATCGGCGATCTTGCCTCAGCGGATTTAAAAATGATCCGCACGTGCCTAGGTGTTTGGGGCGTTGAGGTTTCCGCTCTTGCTCGTGGAGAGGATGCTAGAGAGGTGTGTGCATACCGGGATCCGGTTTCGATGAGCGAAGAAAATACTTTTCAGGTCGATATCTCAGATCTGCAAACTCTCAGCAATGCTATTAGGGTTCATTCTGAAGCTGTCGCACGAAGGCTTCGTGCCAGTAAATTTGTGGCAAAAACAGTTATTTTAAAATTAAAACTAGCTAACAGAGTTCGATCAGGTCCTCGTGGGTACCCAACGTTTACTCGCCGTAAGACGCTCAAAAAAACAACGAACGATGGTGCACTTATATCGAGAGAAACGAATCTATTGTTAAATGAGTATTCGTTATCAAAACCCGTGAGATTAATTGGAGTTGGGGTCACAAATCTTTCTGTTGAAAGTGAAAAACAAATTAATCTCTTCGGCTCTCGAGACACAGAAAGCAGAGCAGACCATTTAAATAAAGCTCTTGATGTGATCAATGTAAAATATGGAGAAAATGCTGTAATTCGTGGAGGTAAAGCTCTTAGTAAAGATAGTTTATCGTTTCAATTTAAAATTGGCGAAGACGATATATAGAAGTTGCTTTCTACAGCATCTAAGTAAACTCTTAGCTTATCATTTTTAAATCGATCAGAATGCAGATAAGCGTTTGGCAACATCAGAATAAAATACTAATCATAAATAGCGTCAATTTCCCAACTTTTAGTGTAGAAGTTTATTCTTAATCGGAACACACAGCTATCTTCTGTCCATGCGTCAAAATAATCGAAAGCAAATTTTTCTTTTTGAGACCACCAAGTTCCTGTAATACGCCAAGGACCAGCACATTTTAAAATTCGACCATTAGCTAATGCACTACGTATTTGTGTAGGGGATCCGCCTGAATAATTTACTTGAGCCGGAAGAGGTGGCCTTAAAGCTCTAACGGCTGAGAGTGTATAAGACTCGGGAGGTAAAATATTTGACCTATCTCCAAAGGCTTGTAGGTCGTAGAGGTCGGTTCTGTGGGTGTCAATCAAACTTGGTGATCCGACGTTCTTAGGTCCGCAAAGTGCTTTTAGTTTATGAATAGTAGTCGTAAGTATTTGTGGTGCAGGAGCTGAAGTTTGAAATAAGTCCGTCTGGAAATTTCGAACAGACCTTCCATTGGTTGTGATCTTGATTGAACTAACTAGATCATTTATAGGTTCAGTTTCAAGGCTTAAAAGGATAAGTCGTGAGAGTACCTCAGGGCTATTTATCTCTCTTGAGACGCCAATTTGACGGATGCATATGTCTTTAGAGCCTAAGGAAAATTCAGTGTTTATATCGCCAAACACTAGTCGTCGAGAATTCAATCGTTTGATTAATCGATTTAGGATATTAATTAAATATAGTTTTATTGTTTCTAGAAGATTCGTAGGTAAATATAAATCTTGTGATTCCTCAAAGTAAGGATCTTTTGAGATGGCAGGTTTAACTTCTTTTGTACTTCCATGCGATAGATCTATGAGCGCTTGCGAAGATTTCCCGAGTCGTCTTAATGCCGAAGATTTAGAGACTTTTCTTAGATCGTTGAATACTTGAAATCCAAAAAGAGTTAATCGGTCTGCCAGCTCATGGTTTAGGCCAGCTAACTTAAAAGGTATATTTTTTAATGCATTCGCATCATGTCCGGGATTTATGACACGTGTTGTAGGGGATTGGGTTTGGGCTAGTTCTCGTGCAAGGATTAGACTGGCTGACCGACTACCAGCAATGGTTACAAATGAAGGGACACGAAGTTCTTGTGATTTTTCTCGAATTGCGTTCGCGAGACAAATCTCATTTTTGAAAAAATTTTGACAGTTTGACACATCCATGAAAACAGAAGCTTCCGATGCAAAGTAACTGCTAGATGGCGGCGCCAACTCGGAATGGGGAGAAAATCCTAAGGCTACATCAAGAAGAGTTCTTTTCGCCGAACGCAGTTCTTCTTCATAAGATTTGTGAACTAATAGAGAAGGATAGAGAAATAATGCCTGTTCTAGTGTATGCGATGATCGTATGCCTAGATTGTAGGCTCGAGGTGAGATGGCAATAATTTCTTCCTGGAAATTATTCGACGAGATGACTACGAATTCTTTCCTTTCTAGGTCTGGATGATTACGTACTGTTGCAGCTAAAGGAAGTTGAGGGATCAGAAGACAAGCTATGCGCACGATGTATCCAGGTCAATCTATGTATGTTTTTGTTTTTCCGTTCCTGCTTTCCCAAGACAGATTGGGTTGGCCCGGATGTAACTTATGTCGATAATGAGAAATCTTTCCTCTCAGTCCGATAAATGAAACCGGGTCCTCCTCGAATATGGGCTGTGAGTCCGTTAAGTGGAAAAAAAAATCGGCAAAAGAGCCTACGATACGACCCTCACTTAAAATAATTACGGCTGAATTGCTTTGTGTAGTTCTTATTCGCAAGCGTGACCAAATCGAGGGATTGTTCATCATAGCGAGATCATTTTTTCGGTGTTTTGATCTGGATGCTTGCGAGACTAAGTCGATAAAAATCGATCTCAAGTTGTCTGCATCGAGCAGATACTCAGCAGCTATTAAAGCTCTTTTACAATCGGGTGCTCTTGTCCATAGTATCTGGTTTAAATCGATACCATTTGCAGCTGCTGACCGTGGATCAAAGGCATTGCTGATTTCCACCCACGCGGCCCACTCGTGGTTAGAGGTAGCTCTGGCCAAAGCTTTTAGAGCTAGAGATGTTCGCCCTGTTGAAGCACTTCCTGAGATCTCTGAAAGGGTTTTCCGTGGGAACTGTCTTTCGAACTCGCTTTTGATCCCGTTAGGAGCTGATCTGGTAGATGCTGAGCTTGCATCGCCAAAGAAATCTATGGCCGATTGAATATTTGGGGGCAACTCATAAGCTTTTTTGATCTCGTGGGATCCTAGCCCACTGAGGGCGATGTCCAGAAGTTCTGTTTTTGTGACCTTGTTTCGAGCTAATTGGCGATTGGGTGAGGTTGTTGTACACAGAGCTCCATTTTTCGGGGGGGTAGAGGGCATAAATATACTTTCGCCTTTTATTCGCCTCTTGTCAAGAGTCTAATCGAGCCTACTTAGGCGAGTTTTTAGTTTGGAAGGGTTGTTTGATTCTAACTTTACGAGGGCGACCAGAACGCATTGTTTTGGCATGACTGAGTCATTTACCGCACGCTTCAAAGTTGCCAATTTGTTCATTTGTTCGGAGAACAAAAGTTCCCGATATTCGATAGGACGAGTTAGTCTATACAGATGCAACTTCTACACACTATGTTACGCGTTAAGGATCTCGACGAATCGATCAAGTTTTATACTGAGCATCTCGGAATGAAGTTGTTGCGCAAAGAGGATTTCCCCGGTGGTGAATTTACTCTTGCCTTTGTTGGTTATGGGGGCGAGAAGTCACATACTGTGCTCGAATTCACGCATAACTGGGGCCAGTCAGACTATGACCTAGGTGATGCCTATGGGCATATCGCTATTGGTTGTGACGATATCTATGGGACATGTGAGACTCTTCGTTCAAACGGTGTCGAGATTAAACGAGAGCCGGGGCCAATGATGCACGGAACGACAGTTATTGCATTCGTAAAGGATCCCAGCGGTTATATGGTTGAATTAATTCAGAAGTAATTCAACCACGGTTCGGTATTTTTTTGCTAGGGCATCCGCGGGAACACGATTCACAGGTAACTAGGGCAAAATTCTTACTACCCCATCAATGAGCTGGAGCCGTCCGGCCGCATAAAGTCGAATAGCTTCTGGTACAAGTTGTTTTTCAACCGCTTGGACTCTAGATGCAAGGCTTGAAGGCGAATCGTTTTCTAAGACAGGCACCGTTTCCTGAAGGATAATAGGGCCCTGATCGTATTGATCATCGACGAAATGCACGGTTGCTCCTGATACCTTACAGCCTCTCTGAAGAACCGCTTCGTGCACTCGTCGCCCATAGAATCCTTTACCTGAGAATGCTGGTATCAGTGCAGGATGTACATTAATGGTCTTTCCCGAGAATCGGCTCCGTGGCTGAAATGGAGATAAAAAACCGAGTAGGGCAACAAAATCAACACTGTGAAGCTCTAATAATGAGTGGATTTCGTCATTAAACTTGGTGATATCTGGGTATGCTTTGCGTGGTACGGCGACTTGCGGAATTTTTCTTCGCTCGGCTCTTTCGAGTCCCTTAGCTTCAACCTTCGAGGAGATAACCAAGGCTACTTCCGCAGGTATCTGCCCCGAGTCAACAAGGCGGGCGACGTTCTCGAAGCTCGTACCTTCTCCGGACAGTAGGATACCTAAACGCAAGAGTTTGTTGTTCAGGTCTGTCATAGCTCCAACTTGCCTCTCTATTCGAACTTAAGCAAGCGTTAACTTTCCATTTGATTTGCAGAATGTCGTTCAAGAAGCCAGACTCCTTTCGATAATCGTCTGGTGGAGGAAATAACATGGCAACATTGATTACTGGATCGGTGGCGGTAGACCACATCATGGCTTTTAACGGTCGATTTCAGGATATTATTCTCCCGGATAAAATACATATGCTCAACGTGGCTTTTCATGTTCCGACTCTTAGGAAAACCTTTGGGGGTTGTGCGGCCAATATCGCGTATTCGTTAAAACGACTAGGTGGCGATCCTCTGGTTGCCGCGACAGTTGGAAGTGATTTTTCTTCTTACGCAATATGGTTGGACGAGCACGGAATCCGCCGAGACTACATTCGAGAATTATCCGGAGAGGCGACAGCAGGCGCGTTCATTACTACTGATTCCGATGATAATCAGATCATCGGATTTCATTCAGGCGCGATGGACCGAGCCCACGAAGTATCCTTATCCGACATAAATGAAGAGATATCCCTGGGTATCGTTTCCCCTAACGGTAAACAAGCAATGATCGAATATGCTCGTGAGTTAAAGCAACAGGGGGTTCATACTGTTATAGACCCGGGGCAAGGCCTGCCTCAATTTTCTGGTGATGAACTCATCCAACTCGTTGATGGTGCGGATACGTACATAGTGAACAGCTACGAATGGGAGCTGACCCTAGAGAGAAGCGGTCTCACTGAAAGAGAGATTAAGAGTCGAGTCAAAAATACTATTGTGACACTTGGAGAAGAAGGAGCGCGTGCAGATCAGGGCGATGGAGAAATTTTGATACCCAGCGTCGAGCCCGACCGTGTTGTAGATCCTACAGGCTGTGGTGATTCATTTAGGGCAGGATATCTCTTCGGCATTGAAAACGGTTTATCGTTTCAAGAATGTCTTCAGTTAGGCAGTGTCATGGGGTCCTTTATGGTTGAAAAAGATGGCACGCAGACCATTGAAGTGGGAACAAAGGGTATCAGTCAGCGTTACGAAAAAACTTTTGGTTCTCTCAATCTTTAAGTCAGTGGATGCTTCTGTTGATGTAGCTGTGATCGGAGCTGGAGCCGTAGGACTCGCATGTGCAGCTCGTCTCGGGCGTGACGACAAGTCAGTTGTAATTGTAGAACGCAATAACGGAATTGCGAGAGAAGTCACCAGCAGAAGCAGCGAAGTTCTCCACGCGGGAATCTACTATCCTCCCAATTCCCTAAAAGCTGAACTTTGCATAGAAGGCCATCGAAAAATTTTGGAGCGCTGCGAGAGACAAGGCATCGGCTACCGCCGATTGGGAAAAATTATTGTCGCTACTGACGACGACGAAATTCGAAGTTTATATCGGTTATTGGAAAACGGTCGGTCAGCTGGTGCATCGGGATTAGAAATAATTGATTCAAAACAAGTTGAGAGTCGTGAACCTTTCGTAAGAGCGGAGGGGGCTCTTCTCTCTCGGAATACGGGGATTGTCGACGCTCATGCACTTTGCAGAAATTGGCTGGCAGAAGCCGAATCGTTCGGGACGTCTCTCGTATTGAGAGCCGACTTGGTTTCGGTTGAAGGGCCAGGTGAAGGTTATAAACTTTCGATCACGGAACATGACGGGTCTGTTTTCGTACTTAAAGCTAAGTCGGTAGTGAATGCTGCCGGTTTGCAGAGTGACTACGTAGCGTCGCTATTTGGAATAGATCCGGATTCCGAGAGCTACCGGATTAAACTTTGCAAAGGCGATTACTTTCAATTGGATTCTGCTTCGGGGATCACATTTAATGGTCTCGTGTACCCGGTAAATGAGAGATCTGGCTTAGGCATCCATGTAACTCTTGATTTAGGGGGCCGAATTCGACTTGGGCCCGATGCAGAGTATGTTGATAGGATCGACTTTACAGTTGATCCAAAGAAAGCTGACTACTTTGCATCGGCGTTAAAAAAATACATACCCCGAATTGAGGCGAGATTTTTGACACCGGAGTATGCGGGAATTCGACCCAAGTTAGCTGGACCGGACGAGGGATTTCGGGATTTCGTAATAAGGGACGAATCTGATAAGGGTTGCCCCGGACTTTTGAATTTGGTTGGGATTGAAAGCCCCGGACTTACTGCCGCACCCGCGATCGCAGATCGCGTAGCTGAAATCCTGGCTTCGCTTTAGGGCTTCCAGCCCGAGGATGAATTTTAGAATCAAAAATCTGATTTAGTTTATTTTTTCTTTGAGGCAGGTTCCCCGAGAGGGTTATAGGCGAAGGCCAGATCTTCGACCACGTGGCCCTCTACTAAATGCCTCTGAATTATCCGCTCTAATGCGTCCGGATTGCACCCTGCGTACCAAGTGCCTTCAGGATAAACCACGGCGATGGGCCCTTCCCTGCAAACCCGTAGGCAGGCAGCCTGAGTTCGAAACACTCCACCCAACGTTTCTGACAATTTCAATTGGCGGAGCCGGCGTTTTAAATATTGCCAGGATTCGTCGCATTGGTCCTTAGGCGCACAATCACCTTGTGTGCAAAGGAAGATGTGCCGATTGTAACTACCGATCTTGAGAGCCTCTGAGATCCGTGTGAGAGTGTCAGAGTCTTTCTTTTCAGGCATTTGAAGACGAGGCGCTTTCCGTTTTCTCAAGAAGGTTACGATGGATTACGCCTTCACTGGGCTCCCTGAGATCCCAAACCAGCCCCAAAGCCGCTAAGAGACGCAAGATGTAGTAAGTAACGTCATATTCCCACCACTTAAAGCCCATTCGTGCCGAACTCATATAGTGATGATGATTGTTGTGCCAGCCCTCTCCGAACGTGAGAATGGCAACAAGCCAATTGTTTCGACTTGTGTCTGTAGTTCCGTACCTTCGAGCGCCCCAGATATGGCAAAGAGAATTAACACTAAAGGTCGAGTGCCAAAGCAAAGTAGTCGAAATAGAGAATCCCCAGACCAGCCCGGCAAGTCCTCCTATCGAGTAACAAAGCACAGCAAGGCTTAGCGGCGGGACCCAGTGTTGGTTGTTTAGCCAGCGAATTTCAGGATACTTGGCAAAGTCGGGGATGAGGTCAAGAGCAGTCCCTTTCCAACGCCCGTCAAAAATCCACCCTATATGCGAGTACCAAAAGCCGTCTTTGGGGGAGTGGACGTCTCCGGGAAGGTCACTGTAGCGATGATGGCGTCTGTGGGTAGCGGCCCACCACAACGGGCCCTTTTGAGTAGCTGCCTTAGCTATGAAGGCCAGAACGAATTGGAAAGCTCGGCTTGTCTTGTAGGTTTTGTGTGCAAAATATCGGTGATAGACTCCCGTGATACCGAATACACGTATTGCATAGGTGGCTGCACAAAGAATAAGTGCCTGGGTAGGAGCTCCTACCAAGAGAACTAGGAGCGAAGATAAATGGATGAGGAGAAAGATGACCTTAGATACTTTCGAGGTCCTTGTCAGCCAGCCGTCGGCCTCTCCGTAGTCATGGATAGGAGTCGTTTCTTCGCGAGGTTCATCTGTTGCCATTGCCATAAAAGTTTCTCCGAGAATTCTGCTTTTTGCGCTTTAAGGGCCGTACTGATTCTAATACCCTGTGCGGACCCTTTTAGGGTCTCCCTGTGAAATTTATGTCAATCTCGCATTTATCTGGTTTTAGGCAAGCTCCAAACTCCCTACTCCAAGGAAAGTCCTTTCGGGATTGGGGCCTTGGCACTTCAGAATCGCTCAATTACAGGACAAAAGGATTTTTCGTGCGGCGTGGTTGCTTTAGTTTGAACGACGTCGATTGGCTTTTAAAATCAGTAAAGCAGGGGATGGCTTCGATTCGAAAGGATCTCGTCCACGCCAAAACTTTCTTTGTTGATGGCAAGCCTTACGCCCAGACCGAGTGCTCAACTATCCAACTTGAACCCGGTGATCCCTCGCTTCTTAGGGTGGTGGAGCCATTTTCTGTTTATAGCCGTCGTTTTTTCTCTCTCCTAAACGATCCTCGGTTGGTTGCTCCGATGCTTGATATCACGAGGTCATCTATCGTGAGTGTTTTTACGGATAAATTTAACTTCAAATCCGCTTTCCTTGGGTCCGCCTTTGACTGGCATCAGGACGCTCCGTATTGGGCCCATACCGGAGCCCCTTTGAATAGACTCTGCAACGTGCTGTTAGCACTTGATAACTCGACAGAAAGTAACGGTTGTTTGAGAGTGTACACAGGCAGTCATACTGCCGGAATCCTGCCTGGAAAGGGTGGCGAGGGCCAACTGTCTTCTTTGTTTACGGATACAGAAGGGCTGGATACGGAAAGCATAGAGCCTATCCCCATGCGCGCGGGTGACGTACTTTTTTTTAGTCCCTACCTGGTGCACGGTTCTCTAGCGAACCACTCCAGGCAACCCAGGCGTGCCCTTGTAGCTACTTACCAACCGGGCGACGGTTCTCGATTCCCCATCGGAAATCCTATTTTATGAAACTGCCTTAGCGTCGGGCTTTGGTTCGCTTGGCCCATCCCCTCTCAGTCTAGGGACATGTGTAGGCGGGCACCGCGAGACTACGGACGTAAGCAAGGACATCTTTTATTTGAGCTTCGTTAAGTACTCCGCCCCAAGGAGCCATCAGGGGAGATTTTCCGACTGCCGCGCCACCTTCCGCGACGACTTTGATTATATGCTCGTTGGTTAGACTGTTCATGTAGGCGCCGTCATTATGTTTCGCGGGTTTTGGCGTAAGAGCTGCCGCGGCAGGTCCTTCACCATTTCCACCAGGACCGTGGCAGGTCGTGCAGTAAATGTTGTAGGAGGCTTCCCCTGCAGATGCAGTACCGTCAATGCATGCGAACTGACCTTTGGCATCTCCGTGATGAGCCGCCAGAACGAGAGGGGTTTCCACAGGAGTTACGGGCGAGGCGATTTCTGCCTCAGTAGTATTTCTCTTTATTTGGTTGTCTTGATTCTCTCCACAAGCGAGGGAAGCAATTCCCAAGGTAAATAGAATAGTTACAGCTGGTGCTAGGAATCGCATTCATTCTCCTCTAGGGCTCGCCAAGTGTCCGGCGGCCTTCTTTAGTTCTGCCTGTAAGTCGGCGTGGTTTTGAACAACAGGGTATTCCGGAAACTCACGGACGACGTTTTCAGGAGGCCTGAACAGGATACCTGCATCGGCCTCGCTCAGCATACTCGTGTCATTGTAGGAATCGCCAGATGCCAGGACTGAAAAATTCAACTTGTGAAATGCCTCCACCGCACGTCGTTTT
>CAYOGP010000003.1:0-976 GCA_964403555.1 uncultured Spirochaetales bacterium
GTTTCGAGGGATTAAGTTTTGGAAAGTTCTCGGACATTAATGAGTTGACAATGTTTGCCGACAATTTAGTGCCGCACGTTCTTCGCCACGAAGGGGTTCTGATTTATAAAGACTCGTTGTCTAGAAAGATTGAAAGGGAAATGCGATTGCCTTCTTCGAGCCGGGAAGAGGTAGAGATTCGCGCGTTGGCGGTTACTGCGGTGGAGCTTTTTTCTGAAATTTTGAGGCAAAAAGGCTGCTCAGTTCCGCCTAGAGTCCTTGATGGCTGGTTGTGGCATAGGGGGCAAAAACCCGAAATTAAATCGTCGCCACGTCATCGCACTTATTCGTCGTATTACTAAACTATGGTCATATGCTTATTGTTCGTGAGGATTCATGCCGGGGAAGAAACGCGTGATAGATGGTCAGCTACTTGTAATGCTCGGAATCTTGGCAAGCTTGGGATTCGTGGCATGGTGGCGCGGAGGTGGCGCGCTTGTTTCGGAGGGGTTTCAGAATGGTCTCTCTTTAGTAACCCGCGTTGGACTCATAGTTCTCGTTTCTCTGGTCGTCGCCGGCATTGCGGAAGTACTGGTGCCCCGACATTGGGTCGAGAGCGCTATGGGCGATTCAGCGGGATTGAGAGGGATTGCAATAGGTGTTTTGGCGGGTGCGATGACGCCCGCGGGACCGTATGTGGCAATGCCGATAGCCGCGGTTTTACTCCGCTCGGGAGCGGGTTTTGGACCAGTCCTTGCCTTTGTACTTGCCTGGTCGCTTTTGGCGATCCATCGTCTTTTCGCTTGGGAAATTCCTCTTATGGGTCTTCGCTTTGCCCTAATAAGATTTCTATTGTGTTTGTTGATCCCTTTCGTTCTTGGTTGGATTGCTTCACAATTTAGTGACAGAGTTCGCATGCCTTGAGGAAAAGGCTACTCTGCGTCGTTTGAAACTTGATTAACAAATTGGGGATAACTTTATGGCAGGCCGAAAGAAG
>CAYOGP010000003.1:1076-24638 GCA_964403555.1 uncultured Spirochaetales bacterium
GCAGTGAAGAAGGCTTCGAGAAAGAAGGCAGTGAAGAAGGCTTCGAGAAAGAAGGCAGTGAAGAAGGCTTCGAGAAAGAAGGTGTCTACTTCTCCTGACGGGGATGGCTCTCTTGTGTACTCAGATGTACGTCGCGATGTTCTCCTCTGGCGCGGACTGCGCTAAGTCGCTTTGGTGAAAAGTCGACTCATGGGTCCTCTGGAGGGCTTGCTGATAGTTGATCTAACCCGAGTTCTCGCGGGTCCCTACTGTACGCTTGTTCTGGCAGATTTGGGGGCTCGCGTGGTTAAGGTTGAAAAACCTGACACCGGGGATGACTCGAGATCCTTTCCGCCCTTTAAAAACGGTACATCGGCGTATTTTCGGTCTCTTAATCGAGGGAAAGAAAGCATCGCGCTTGATCTGAAATCTGCTGACGATCGAACTATTTTCGAAGCACTTTTGACCAAGGCAGACGTGCTCATCGAGAATTTCAGAGCTGGTGTTCTTGGCCGTTTGGGTTATGACTGGGAGACGCTTCATTCTCGCTTTCCTGAATTAATTCTCGCACAAACCTCCGGTTTTGGTCAGACAGGCCCCATCGCATCTCGGCCGGCATACGACGTGGTCGTTCAGGCCATGGGAGGGATCATGAGTCTTACGGGTCAGCCTGGTTCACCTCCGACACGTGTTGGATCATCAGTCGGAGATATAACAGCTGGGCTTTTTACTACCATCGGAATTCTTTCAGCCTTAAGACATCGGAACGAGACTGGTGAGGGAGTCTCCATCGATGTTTCTATGCTCGACAGCCAAGTAGCAATTCTGGAAAACGCAATTGCTCGATATGTGGCTACCGAGGAAATACCCAGGCCCTTGGGAAGCAGGCATCCGTCAATTGCTCCTTTCCAAGCCTTTGCGACATCAGATGGCTATCTAGTGATTGCTGCGGGCAATGACTCTCTATTCAAAGGTTGCTGTGAAATACTAGGGTGTGCAGAGTTAGCTACGGATCCGAGATTCATTGATAATGTGCGGCGTGTCAAAAACGCAAACGAACTCGAATCTATTTTTGAGGAGATCATGCAAAGGGAGTCCACAGACAGTTGGTTAGCGAGATTTGAAACTGCCGGAATCCCATCTGGTCCTATCCAGAATGTCGCTGAAGTCTTGTCTGATCCTCAGATTCTGGCCCGGAATATGGTGATCACGTCCTCAGGACTTACTATGGCCGGGAATCCGATAAAACTCGGAGGGTTCGAGGATCCTTCGGAGCGTACCGCGGCGCCAGACTTAGATGCAGATCGTGCAAAAATTCTAGCGGAACTGTTTGGGGATAAGTCTATCTGAGACAAAATTGAAATTAAATGCGGTCCCGATCAACTTCGAACCTTCCTCCATCACTATCGAAGAGCGATTTTCAAAAGTTCCGACAGATGACGAATTGTGAAGTCTGGTTTGTCTCTGTAATCGAGCCGAGCACTCCTTGCGGGATTACTTGTGATCCAAATGCTGTGTATCCCTAAGGAGTTGGCTCCTCTGATGTCATGCTCGGGCGAATCTCCCACAAAGATGCACCGATGAGGTTCCGGATTGTCGAGCTTATTCATCGCTAACTTGAATATTTTTGAATCCGGTTTACAAGAGCGTGCTTCCTGACTCGTGGTCGTATAGGGAATCCATTGAGAAAGGTTCATTCGGGCCCAAAGCGGGTGAAACTGATCGTCATCAATGTTGCTGACGATGCCCATCTTTAGGTCAGCTTCATGGAGGATCTGTATTGTATTAATGGCGTCTTTTCTTGGTTTTACGTTCCTTACTCCTAATTCTATTTGTTTCTTGTAAAAATCGAGACCTTGGGACTCAGTGCTTTCAAGCTCATACTCCAAAAGGAAATTGCGATATCCCCGAACGAATAATTCAGAATGGAGATAGAAGGATTTCTGATCGAAAGCTCGAAAAGCCTCCAGCATGGCCCTACGATACTTCGACCGGGCCTGGCCAGCTTTCTCTTCAATTCCCTGTATCGTTAGCTGGTTCAGCAAAAGGTTGTTGAACGGCTCTGATAGGTCTCCATAGCTGAATAGTGTCCCGCCTAAGTCAAAGAAAACGGCCTTAAATTGCTTCTTTGTGCTCGTCATTGGTAATCAATTTAGTAAAGAAAGCCTCGAGGAGGAGTTAGTTTAGCAGGATTTGCACAATGAATTGACGGTCAAAACTGTAGTGCTAATTTGCGGCCCTCTATAACGATCTTCCAAAGGATATCTAAAACAGTTTCATGGGACTTCCGAGGTTCGGAGGAAGCAAAATATAGGTACTAGAGCCGTTTAGTCCTTGAGAAGTTTCACAATTAGCTATTAGAAGCGGAATTTAAGGAGCAAAGATTATGCTGCAGCTCGATGAAATCGATTCAGGCGATCTCTGCATCCATAAAAATACAAAATTGCGCTACAGCGTTGTGGAAGTTGGAGAGGAAGAGGTTCTCCTCTCGCCTGAGAGTGAAGGTATGCAAGATCTGGTGGTCCCTTCGGAGCTCTTCCGAAAAGAGTTTGCTTTGGGTGATCGCTATTCTGATCCTCGCAATCGAACTCGGACTCGCCGTCCAAGTAGTGCAGTAGCACCAAGTGGCCCGAAGGTTCGTGGAAGAATCAAAAAAATGGTTCGAGATCGCGGCTTTGGCTTTATTCGTGGAGATGACGGTAAAGAACTCTTTTTTCACCGGTCAGGTCTTAATGCTTCAGATTACGATCTTTTAAGTGAAGGCAGCGCGGTGGAGTACGTTGTACAAGAGGGCCCTCGCGGGGCTCGCGCCGAGAATGTTCGACCGGTAGGCGAAGGAGAGGATGGCGGTACCGAAGCCCCCGCTGCGTGATCAGCTCGTTTGCCGAAAATCGTATTTATGGACGATCGGGAGACGGCGGCCTGTCCCGAATGCCTTGTTCGAGACACGCAACACCAACGGGGACTGTCTCCTCTTATATTCATTGCGATCTAGTCTTTGGCGAATTTGTTCAATAGTCCGATTATCTGCTGCAGTGGGAAGTTTCTCGATGGAGCCCTCGATCGTTTGTGCCAGCACAGCGTCCAAAATGTCGTACGATGGAAGATCATCAGTATCAAGCTGATCAGGCGCAAGCTCGGCCGAAGGCGGCTTGTCAATTGTGTTTTGTGGGATCAGCGTACCGTTGTGGTTAGCGAAGCGGGCAAGTGCGTACACGTCGCGTTTGTAGACATCTCCGAGTACTGCCAATCCACCAACCGTATCCCCGTAGAGGGTACAATACCCAACGGATAACTCGCTTTTGTTTCCAGTTGCCAAAACTAGTCGATTTTCTGCATTGGATACGGCCATAAGAATCGAGCCGCGAATTCTTGATTGGATATTTTGCTGGGCGATTCCGTAATTCTCTTTAGCTCCAAAAAGTTTTTCGAAAACTTGCGTATAAGCTTCATACGTAGGCCGAATGTCAACGACCTGAGTTTGGATTCCTAGCTGCTTTCCGAGTTCAAGAGCATCATCAACGCTGTGTTCTGAAGAGAAGGGACCTGGCATAGCTATTCCAAGAACCCGTTCTTTCGTTAATGCTCTTACTGCAATATGGGCAGTTACCGCGGAATCGATTCCTCCCGATAAGCCGATGACTGCACCAGGGGGAAGGCCCTGCTTTCTAAAATAATCTTTCACCCCAAGTACTAAAGCCTTTTCCAGTTGAGCGATTGCTTGCGGTTCTGAACTTTGATCGGTTTGGAGGGACTTCTCTGGGCTTCCAAGTTCCACGACCCTGAGATCGGGTTCAAAGAGTTTACTCTGGCCGAGGTATTTCCCTTTAGGAGACACAACAAATGAACCTCCATCGAAAATTAGCTCGTCATTGCCGCCGACTTGATTTACAAAAACAATCGTTGTGTCGTGGGTTTTGGCCAGATTGGCTAGCATTGATCGACGAGTTTGAGGCTTTTCAGCATGCCATGGCGATGCAGAGAGATTAAGTACAACGTTCGCGCCTCGCGCGGCTAAGTCACCTATTGGATCTAGTCCATACGGGATCTGATCTACCCAAGCATCTTCGCAGATAGACATTCCAATTCGTTGATTTTCTGACCAGCTTATTAAGCTCCTTTGGGTCGCGGGAGCAAAATAACGCTTCTCGTCAAATACATCGTATGTGGGCAGTAGACTCTTTGCCTGAGCGACTTCGATCTTTCCTCCTCGGATAAGGACAGCGCAATTCTCTAATACCTTACCGTCTCGAGGCTCGGACGGCATGACAACACCGATGGCAACTGCGACGGGAGTTTTTATCTGACAGATTCTCTCGAGTTCTATGAGTTGATCCTCTACAAATCCACTTCGTTCCAGAAGGTCCATGGGGGGGTAGCCTGTTATAGCCATCTCGGGCAATACAAGGAGATCAGACTTTGCGGTTTCAGCCTTTTGGAGGGCATCCTTTATAAGCTCTCGGTTTCCCGTAAGATCCCCAACGGTAGTATTGATTTGGCCTAGTGCTATGCGCATGGCATCCAAGATGCGCAGACTCGACAGCTTAGTCAACTAGGCGCCGTGGTTTAGTTCTAGGAAAGATGCCTTTTCGAGCTTTTGTTGGGAGCGGAAAGGGCCTTTTAGAAAATCTTTTGGCGATCTGTTACATAGAAAAGGCTCACCTCTCCGAAAGCGCACCGCTTTTTCTCGCCTTTTATTTCAAAAGAGATTCGGATAATCGCGTGAGCTGAACCATTCCGGAGGTTTCGAAATTTCTTTAGTTCAGAGTGCATACGAATATGAGATCCGGTCTTAACGGGTGACCTGAGACGAAACTTTTCGATTCCGGAATTGACCACAAACCTCGCGTCGATTATCTCCATAATTTCGTGCATGAACCTTGGGGCCAGCGATAGAGTGAAGTATCCGTGGGCAATTGTCGTTTTGTAGGGAGAAAACTCAAGAGACCGCTCTTTGTCTAAATGAATCCATTGCCGATCCCCAGTTGCATCTGCAAAAGAGGCTACTTTTTCTTGAGTAACCTCGTACCAGCTAGAAACGCCTAACTCCTTACCAACGTATTCACGCAACTCACTGACGCGGATTCGTAAAGTCATCGCTATCTGGGAAATGCCTCTGGTATGCCCCCATCAACGGGCAAGGTTGCACCGGTTGTAGGAGTAAGGTTGCTTGCGAAAAATACGACGGCACGTCCTACATGATGAGCATCGACCCGAGTTTTTAATAGGTTTCGTTCCTTGTAAAAATCAGGGAGTTCACCTAACGAAATGCCGCGCCTGCGAGCTCGCTCTGGACCCACTTCATCCCATAAACCAGATGGAACGGAACCCGACGAAAATATTGCGTCAGCATTAATTAAATTGACTCTTACCGATAATGACGCGAGCTCAATAGCGGATACTTTTGCTATTTGACTTGCGGCTGCCTTGCTTGCACTGTAGGCGCCAAATTCTTGGCCAGGAGAAAAGACATTCTTGGAAGCGTTCAGAACAACGTTTCCACCAGTCATCTGGAGGCGAAATATTCTTGTAGCTTCTCTGATAGTGTTGAGAACTCCGATATAATTAACTTCGGAAACTTTCCTAGCCTCTTTGCTGGAAAGTTCTTCAATCCGTTCTACGTATGCGATTCCTGCGTTTGGGACAACTATGTCAACACCCCCAAACGATCTGGAAGTTTCGTCAAACGCTCCTCTAACAGATTCGTCATTCGTGACATTCATTTCAATTGCCTTGGCGTAGTTACCTTTCATTTCATGATTGATTTCATCAGCTGTTTGAGAGGCCCCTTTTTTATTGATATCACAAAGAGCTACTTGGGCTCCTGCTTTGGTGCACTCAATTGCGATGCCGCGGGCAATAGCTCCTGCACCACCAGTAATAAGAGCGACTTGCCCGGACAATGGTAGAGTTCGAGCTCCTTTTAGTTTTGCTTGTTCAAGGCTCCAGTACTCCATTTCAAAGAGTTCTCTATCCGTGATGGACTCGTATTGACCTACCACTTGAGCGAGTGCCTTAGTAGCCAGGGTGTGCTGTGTTATATCGGCTACTACATTTGCTTCTTTATATGAAGAGCCGAAACATAATGCGCCCGCTCCATTTAAAAGAACAACTTTTGGAGAAGATGATAGTTTGTCTTTTATAACGGCAGTGTTTTGTTGGCCTTTCCGAAAGTAAGCATCATAGGAATTGCGATAGGTATGAACTGCTTCAGTTAGCTGGTTTCTTAGGGTCTCTATATCGGACCATGCTGGATTATCAATGAATAAGGGAAGCTTTTTCGTTCGGATTACATGGTCAGGCGTTATTGGCCCAGACTTTACCAATGTTTCTGCCTCTCGACTTGCACAGAATTCCAAGGTTTTTACAGAGTTGTCCCAATGGCCTACAACTTTTTTAAAGCCTTCATCGCTGTAACTTTCTTCCGCGAGAAGTCCACGCAAAATTGGAAAAGCTACCGCCGCGTTCGACTTGGCTTCTTCCCTAGATGGAATCCTGGCGAACGTAAAGATTTTCTTGTCGTTCCTTCGCTTGGAAAGGAATTCTTCCGCTAGATTTACAAGATGTATATGCCTTTCGTAGGACTCTTTGGCACTTGCACCGAAGCTAAAGAGGCCGTGTTTTGCAAGAACGACTCCATTCAAATCTGGAGAAGTTTCAACTACTCTGGCGACCGCCTGAGCTAAAGGAAAACCAGGCATTACGTAGGGTAAAATACCTATTGAGCCACCAAGAGCCTCACTTGCTAGCTCAACACCGTTCGGCTGATCAGTGAGTGCGAGTATGGCATCCGCGTGGCTGTGATCAACAAATGCGTGAGGAACAAAGGCATGAAGTAAGGTTTCTACTGAAGGGTTAGGTGAGCTTGCATCGAGGAGACGTGTTCGAAGTTGATTAACCATCTCTTCATCAGTGAGAGACTCTAAATCTCTGAGACGTCGTAGACGGCAAAGGTCTAATCCTGGGAGATCCTTTGGCGTTACAGAATCTAGCGAGCTACCCGAGCCCTTGACGAAGATGACTTCTATTTCTTCTTCAAAGATATTTCTAACTTTGGTCTTTACTGACGTGTTGCCTCCACCATGGAGTACAAGCTCCGGGTCTGCACCTATGAGTCTCGATGTATAGACTCTAAGAGCTAAGTCCTCTCCATGGTCGGCTCCCCACTGAGAAAGTGCATTTTCTGCTCCTTTGTCAGTCCATTGGCTAATCATCATAAACTCCGTATAGTTCGTTCGTTCGACGGCTGTTATAAGTCATTATACCTTTGGTTTGTCATGAGACTCCGCTTAGCCCTCTATTACGATTATCGCGTCCACGCTGGTACTCCCGAAGAAGCTGCTAAGCGAAATCAGGCTCTGATTCAGCATACTGCACTCGCAGAATCTTGCGGATTCGACATGGTCTGGCTGGCTGAACATCCTACCAATCCCGAGGCTGCGGTGCCTTCCGCTTTAATCCTTTGTGCAGCAATCGCGGCCCAAACCGATACCATGCGATTTGGCACCGGTGTCCTGCCATTGCCTCTTTATCATCCTCTTCGAGTCGCGGAAGATGCGGCAAGTATCGATGGGTTGGGAAATGGCCGATTTGAGCTTGGCGTAGGTTTGGGCGGAGAAGTGGAAGGGTTTCAGGACTATGGAGTCGAAGTAAACGAGAGATCAGCGAGGTTCGAGGAGTCAATTATTTTGCTGCGTCAGGCTTGGTCGACGGATGAAATCAGTTTTCAAGGCGCCCATTTTGAAATAGAAGGAATCCAAGTGGTTCCCAAGCCGACACAGCCATTGGGTCCCCCGATATGGATCGGAGCGGGCGTTCCTGAAGCTCAGAGACGTGCGGCCCGGTTAGGTACAGGTCTTTTTGTGCCCCAGGGAGCTTCTCCGATAGAGTATCTCCGCTCATGGGATACCTTCAATGACAATGCCGACCTGGCAAGAGTTGCGCTTATTTGTCCCGAGGAAGATTTTTCCGAGGCTGTTGAGAAAGTGAAGGCGTTTTCAAATCTTCCCTTATCCCTGGATTTGGTCGTTCCTGCATTAGGACCACGAGGTCTTCGCAGTACGAAGGAACTTCAGGAGATTGAAAAAAAATTTAGGGATGGACTCCTTTCTCTTTAGCCTAAAGCAAGACTCGCATCGCTTTCTTCACCTTTAATTGCACTTTTAAAGGCCTTGATGAGGGCTTTCCTAATCGTTCCCTGGTTGGTTCTTTTATAGACCTCCCGAAACGCCTTCAGTGGGACAATTCCTTTTGCCATTGTTCGGTGGCCTCCGCCCACCCCGAGTCCCTCAACTACTGCACGTACCACCTCTCCAGCGGCCCGCACATGTCCGACATTTCGCACAGAAAACACGAGGTTTTGCCCTACTATTCCAGCCGCTACAGACCATTCGGCACCCTCCGCCTGCAGACCAAGCTCGGCCACTTGTGGAATCACATCTTCCCTAACGCGGCCCAAGACCAGAAGATGAATATTATCCTCAAGTTTCGTTTTTGAAAGCGCGCGGCCTAGCCGACGAAGACCATCCGCGGGGAGTGCGGGTCTTTCTATCCTCCTCAAAAGCGCCGGGCTATAGCAGGAGTGCAAGTAGGCGAATGCATCCATATCGGCGGAGCTGGTGTCTCGACCCAGCAGTTGGGTATCGCTTTTAATCCCGTAGAGGAGGGCAGTAGCGAGCCGAGCATTCATGTCGACGTTAGTTGCTCTCAAGTATTCAGTGAAGATTGTCGCGGTTGCTCCATAACTCGGGCGTATATCACGAACTAGGGCTTCGTAGCCGGTTCTTTCAGGATGGTGATCGATTACCAAGTCTACGGAGAGGACGCGAGCAGGCGGATTCTCACCAAATACCGTTGGCTGTACGTCCACCAAGGCAAGCCCGTCGAATTCATCTAGCTCTTCGGGTAAGACAGTTCGGATTTCTATGCCGATAGCACTTACCATCGCCTGATTCTCTGGGCGCTGAACTTGGCCAAATGAAATTAGAGGCGCGGTCGGCGCCTTGCGACCAAGGAGAGCGCGTAGTGCATATCCGCAGGCGATTCCGTCTGGGTCTGGGTCTGGCTGGAGAAGGATCCCAATTTTCTCTCTTTCCACCAGCAGACTTTTCAAGCAGACCGCCTTCTGCAGGTTTGCAAGATGGCGAAACTCATTGTGCACGTCGTCCCTGAGTTGAGTTCTGAGCCCTGTTATTCTGATGCAACTATGGTTAACAAAATCCTCTTGATTCATACGATCGCTCATTACCAGGAGAGGAGCATCTGGTGAGATTTCTGAAATGGCATTCACAGTTGAACGCACAAAAGAGGGATCCTCGGATACTACAGCGAAGAAGTCATTTGCTTTTATGTCGAGTTTTCCGAGCGAGCTTGGGTTTACTCCGCCCGGCAAGGAACGAAAGGCAGGCGGCCTCGCTCGAGATTCCTTTTTACGAGGTACCCATAGCAGGGTCTCTGAGTCGTCTGAGCCGATCCGTGCCCAAAACCGTGCAAGCTCGGCTCCGTCGCATATTACAAAACGAGTTGTCACGGAAATCCTATCGGAAGCCTGATCCTGCTGGCTCACTCACTCTTGTTGTCCTCATAGATGTAGCTGTCCCCGGGTGGCTCAACAGTTTAGCTGAATAATCGGAGGTACTGTTACGAAGGAGGCTAAATCGTCCTGTTTGCCCCGCGGGTAAGAGGGCGACGTTAACGAAGGTCGAAGAGTTAGAATGACGCAATGCAACCGATTTTTATAGGGGACATTCAGGGATGTTTCGAGGAGCTTGAGGTGCTGCTCTCGCGTGCCGATAGTCGCTTTGGAAGAGATTGCCAAATCAACTTTGTCGGGGACCTGATTAATAGGGGGCCGGACAACCTTAAAGTCCTCAACGTTGTTCGCGAACTCTGGGAGCAAGGTAGGAGTCTTTGTGTTCTTGGAAATCATGATTTGCATTTTCTTGCGAGGTACTGGGGGCTGCGTGAAAGAGGCTCCGATGACACTCTTGACGACCTACTTTTATGTTCCGAAGTGGACGACTGGGTGGAGTGGCTCCGTCGTCTTCCTTTGGCCTGCACAGGTACTTTCCACGGCAGGCCGTGGGTGATGGTACATGCTGCAGTGGGTCCGGACTGGGGTATCGCGGATATAAAGAAGAGGTCGGACGCTGTTTCTAGTCGGTTAGGAGACGAGAAACTCGAGAAGGCACGAGCATTTTTGGCAGGAGACGTCTCACGAGACCCCGTGAGGGATGACCTCGCCTTAATGACTAGCTGCCGACTTCTTGTCTCAAAGCCCGGTGGATGGGGCTGGACACGATGCGAGTCGAACCTTACGGGGGGCGTACCCTGGCACAAGATTTGGGAGGCCGAGAGTCACGACTATGGAATAATTTACGGGCACTGGGCAAAACAGGGGCTCCACTCCACGGTCGATCTGAGAGGACTAGATACTGCCTGCGTTCATCATGGCCGGTGGGGGGTCGGCAAATTAACCGCGTGGGTACCGGATACTAGCCTGAAGAATCCTTTCTCTGTACCGGACGAGAGTTTCTGGCAGGTGGTTGCCCATCGGGCCTATTGGCGAGACAATTGCTAAAAATGCTGAGGCTTTGATGTTTTTTCACTAAATCAGAGAATTTGTTACAGGGGCTCCGCATTTTGCTGGCTGGAGCTAGACTCTATAGTGATGCCTAAAGTAATTATTCCTCCTCCGTACCGGGGTGCAACGAGCGGTCTTGACGAAATATCAGTGGCCGGCGAGACGATCGGCGACTGTCTTTCGTCTGCAATTGCTCTTCACGAAGATTTAAGAGAATTGTTACTCGCTGTAGATGGAACTTTACAGCCATTTGTGACTGTTGTTCTGAATGGAGAAAAGTTGTCACAGGACAAGGGGCTAAATGTGAAATTAGCCCAAAAAGATGTGATCGAGATTATCTCCGCTATTGCGGGAGGGTAACTAGGCTTGATGTCGTACACTAAGTTATTACTAGGAGGATCTTATGAGTAGCGATCGACTTATTTATGTGGACATGACTACCGAAACCGTCGAAATTCGGGACTTTCCTGAGGAATGGCTCCTTCTTGGTGGCCGAGGTTTGTCCGCCAAGATTCTTAATAAGGAGTGTGATCCGAAGTGTGATCCTCTAGGCCCTGACAATGTGTTGGTGATGGCTCCTGGGGTACTTGGCGGGACTTCCGCACCGACTTCGGGAAGAATTTCAATTGGAGGTAAGAGTCCGCTTACCGGTGGTATTAAGGAAGCTAACACCGGTGGTAACCCGGGCCAACATCTAATGAAGCTCGGTTATCGAGCCATAATTGTAAAGGGAAAGCCCTCTGATCAGGGTGGCCGATGGGGCCTGGAAGTTGACTCGTCCGGGGCCAGCTTGGTTAGAACGGATGAGTACAAAGGAATGTGGAATTACGCTCTATGCGAAAAATTACACGAACGATATTCGAAGACCGCGTCTTTTATAAGCTGTGGACCCGCCGGTGAGCACCAACTGAAAGGTGCTTCGGTTGCCACAACCGATCAGGACAACCGTTATCCGGCTCGCCATGCCGCAAGGGGGGGCTTGGGTGCGGTGATGGGTAGTAAGGGATTGAAGTACGTCGCCATCGAGCCCGCTAAGGCTTCTACTCGACAGCCGAAGAACCGCAAAGAATTCGGAAACCTTTGCAAGGGCTACTCAAAAGAGTATCTGGGTGGTGATCAAATGTTTAAATTTGGGACAAGCGCCGTTGTTCCTTTGGCGAATATGCTTCACACCTTTCCCTACAAGAACAGAACCTCAGGTCAATCCCCTGACGTTGAGACTCTCGATGGCAAGCATATTGTGGCTACGTTTGAAGAACGAGGAGGAGGGATGCATAACTGCCTGACAGGTTGCATAGTCAAGTGTAGTAATGTCGTTCATGACTCAGAGGGGAATTACAAGACCTCAGCACTCGAGTTTGAAACTCTTACCCTTCTGGGTGCCAACTGTGCCGTTTCTGATTGGGAGGACGTGGCCGACTTGGATCGTTTATGTGACGAGATAGGTCTGGATACAGTCGAAACTGGCGCGGCTATCGCGGTTTATATGGACGCAGACCGTCTTGCTTGGGGGGATGCATCCGGAATGAAAAAACTGATGCAAGAAATTTCAGATGGAACCGAATTGGGCAGGGCCATAGGGAATGGGGCGGTTGCTACAGGGAAGTACTGTGGTCACTCTCGGGTGCCGACTGCTAAAGGTCAGGCGTTACCTGCGTGGGATCCAAGACCGTTGAAGGCAACGGGGGTTACGTATTGCACTAGCCCCATGGGAGCAGATCACACCGCGGGGTTGATAATTAACCCCGGATTAAAACCGGAGCAGTACGCTTGGGAATCTCAAAAGGTGCAAATTGTAAATGCTGTTTGTGATTCGTCGGGTTTCTGCCAGTTTTTGCAACCGAACATGGATGATATTAGAGGATTCTACGGGGCAATGATCGGTCGAGAGATAACTCGCGAGGAAATCGCTGATATCGGGTGGCAGGTCCTCGAAGACGAGTGGGCCTTTAACGATGCCGCAGGGTTTACGGCAAGCGATGACGTTCTCGCGGACTGCCTTACAGAGGACCCAATTGGGAAAGAACCCACGGTTTTTGATGTTCCCAAAGATATCATTGCTGCAGCGAAGAAGCGCATGCCAAATCAGGAAGATTTGTTCACGGCACGCGCTGCAGGATAACGGTACTGCCGAAGCAAAGAGCGGGCGGGAGAAGTCTCTCGCCCGTTTCTTTTTGAAGCGGTCAAATCTGAACAGGTTTATTAAATTTCGATGAGAGAACCGCACATTCAAGACGTTCGTATGCGAGGGTTTAAGAGTCGCGCCGATGTTCAGGATGTTACTGAATTTCTCCAAAAAACGACCCTGCCTCTTCCTTCTGAAGAAGTTTTACTTCGGGATGCCTATGGAAGAGTTTTAGATCAAGACGTCGTTGCAGAAGTGAACGTTCCTGGATTTCGAAGATCAGCCATGGATGGCTACGCGGTGAGGGGAGAGGACACCTTTGGTGCGTCGCAATATGATCCTGTAGGGCTTCGGGTTGTAGGCGAGAGTTTTCCGGGGAGACCTTTTCAAGGCGTAAGTTTGAAAGAAAATGAGGCGGTCAAGATAATGACTGGGGCACCTTTGCCAGAGGGATGTAATGCAGTCGTGCCTGCGGAGGTTTGTGAGCTCGATAACGGTGCCGTAAGGGTGAGTGACTCAGTTCCACCTCTCAAAAACCTAGGAGAGATTGGAGAGGATGTTTCTATCGGTGACCTCGTGCTGAAAGTTGGACGAAAACTAAGAGCACAGGATGTCGGTGTTCTAGCATCTGTGGGCGCTAAGTTAGTTAGATGTGTTTCAAGGCCACGGGTGCAATTGGTAATCACTGGGGATGAGTTGCTTCCAGCGGGAGCTCAACCTAGGGATTCTTTCATTGTTGATAGTAACTCGATAGTTTTGTCCTCTCTTGTAGAAAGGGACGGTGGGCAAGTTCAGCCGTTTGAGATTCTGCCTGACCGCGCGGAAGTTATTCGCACGGAGCTTGAAAGCGGCGATGCAGACGTCGTGCTGGTTTCGGGTGGTAGTTCGGTAGGTCAGGAAGATCATGCGCCTGTGTTGGTTGCAGAGTTAGGTAGGCTCGATTATCACGGTATTGCTATGAGACCCTCTAGTCCGACTGGAATAGGACGATTGTCGAGAGGAGGTAGAGAGACGTGGGTTTTTCTTTTGCCCGGCAACCCCGTAAGTTGTTTGTCAGCTTATGAATTCTTCGCTGGACCTACTATTCGCGCACTGGGTGGACGGAATAGAGCATGGCCCCACCGTAAATTAACGGCGCCCCTCCGAAAGAAGATTAGCTCTCAGGTGGGAAGAGTGGACTACGTTCGAGTCGCTTTAGAAGATGGCTTGGTTGTACCTATTGCCACCTCCGGTGCCTCAATTCTTTCGTCGACTGTCAGGGCTGCTGGGTGCGTGTTAGTGCCTCGTGACGATGAGGGAATGGCAGAAGGTGAAGAGGTTACCGTGATTCTTTATGACGATGAACCGGTTGATCAAAATCAATGAAACAGGATCAGTTCCTTACCGTTATTGATCGAGATTTAGCCGAATCCCGTTGGAGATCTGCGCTAGATTCCGGCCCCCTAGACACAGAGAGAGTGTCAATTTCTGAAGCTTTTGGGCGGGTTTTAGCTCAGTCTGTCCGCGCCGAAGTGGACGTTCCTGCTTTTGATCGCTCCAATATGGATGGTTTCGCGGTGAGAGCAGAAGATACTTACGGTGTTTCTGAAGAAAATCCGATTTGCTTAGAACTGAACTCAGAAATCTTAGCTACGGGTAAGAAGCCAATGCAGATTGTTCAGCGGGGCACTGCGACCACTATCGCCACAGGTGGGATGTTACCGCGAGGGGCTGATTCAGTGGTCCCGGTCGAGTTTACAGACGTAGATTCTTCTAATTCTTTGCTCGTGAGAAAACCTTGCGTTCCCGGATCGGCAGTTTCATATGCAGGGACCGATATTGGTAGAGGTGAGACTGTATTGTTTTCTGGTACTCGACTTTCGTCTAGAGAAACTGGCGTTTTGGCGGCGATAGGCTGCGCAGAAGTTGAGGTAGTGAGAAAACCAAGGGTTGCGATCATTTCAACTGGAAACGAGATCTTCACACCGGGTACCCCACTAGAATTGGGTGGAGTTTACGACAGCAATGGACGAATTTTGGGCGATGCAGTGAAGGAGCTTGGCGCCGAAGCAAAGTTCATCGGAGTATTTCGTGACGATGAAGAACTTCTTGCTCGTGCTGTCGCGGAAGCTTTAAGCGATGCGGATGTAGTTTTGTTGTCAGGAGGTACTTCAAAAGGGCAAGGAGATTTAAACGCTAAAATCGTTGGGTCTCTTGAACCAGGCGTAATCGTTCATGGAGTTGCACTGAAACCAGGCAAACCCATTTGCCTAGCTGTCTCCGGAAAAACTCCAGTCGTCGTGCTGCCAGGCTTTCCTACGTCGGCCGTATTTACTTTTCATGAATTTGTTGCTCCGCTAATTCGTGAATTGGCAGGGCTCGGTCCAGAGAGGCGTCAAGAAATTTCGGCCAAATTAGCGATCACAACGCAGTCGGAGCGAGGTCGTCTTGAATATCTATTGGTTGGTTTAGTGGAGAATGATTCTGGAGATCTTTCAGCGTATCCGATGGGCAAGGGCAGTGGTTCGGTTACTTCTTTCAGTCGTGCCGATGGATTCGTGCGTATCGGGCGGAATGTCGAGCTCGTGACCAGTCAGAGCGATGTAAATGTCACTCTTATTGGAGGAGATCGTCGACCTTCTGATTTAGTAATCATTGGAAGCCACTGTGTTGGCCTCGATGTAATTGCAGGCGCTATCTCGAGTAGGGGATTTACTGTTAAATTGTTTGCGGTTGGAAGTCAGGCGGGCCTAGCGGCGGCAGAACGTGGCGAATGTGACTTGGCCCCGATCCATTTGCTTGACCCGGAGAGCGGTGAGTACAATAACCCTTTCGTCAGGGGCGACGAATTGCTTCTTATTAAAGGCTACCGTCGTATGCAAGGAATTTTGACCCGACCTGACGAATCACGAGAGTTTTCTGAATTGTTAGAGGATCAATCTTTAAGAATGGTGAATAGGAATCGAGGGTCTGGTACTCGAATCGTGATTGAAAAAATCCTCAAGGGATTAAAACCCGCTGGGTATGATTACGAGCCGCGTTCGCACTACGCTGTAGCGGCCGCCATTGCACAAGGTCGTGCTGACTGGGGAGTAGCGATTGAAACTGTAGCCAGACAGTCAGGACTTAAATTCCAGTCCCTAAGTGCCGAGCGATACGATTTTGCGGTACCTAAAGCCCGTTGGAACCGACCGCCTGTAGATGTTCTACGGAGCGTTTTAGAAACAGATGAGGAAGTGCGTAAAAAACTAAAAAATTTAGGGTTTTTGTTTGACTAAAAAATTGCAACAAAAAAGTAAGTCGGGAGTCTTTACAACTACTATTGAACGTCTCGGTGCAGGGGGAGACGGCATCGGTTACGCACCTGATGGACGGGTAGTCTTCGTTCCCTGGAGCGCTCCGGGGGATCGGTTGCAGGTGAGGCCCGTGAAAGCGAGATCCAAATTCATACACGCCGAAACAGTAGAATTGATCGAACCAGGGGCTGGAAGGACGGATCCTCTGTGTCCTGTTTTTGGTATATGCGGGGGGTGTAGTTGGCAGCATTTGAATTATGACGTTCAATTAGAAGCAAAAAGTTTAATAGTTGAGGACGCCTTTTCTAGAATTGCGAAAATAAAAATTCCTAGAGATTTCAAAATGCACAAATCTGAAGAACCTTATGGCTATCGCAGCAGAGCACGGGTTCTTGTTGATAACCAACGAAGTGGTTTCAGAAAGCTCCGTTCCCATGCCATTTGCAATACTCAACGATGCCCCGTACTTGTCCCCGAGCTGGACGATATGTTTTCCTCCTTGGCCGAGAGTTCGGAGGGTCGCGCTGGAGAGTGGGAAATAGCAGTAGGCGATAATGGAGATACGACCTCGGTGCTCCTGCCAGCGGACGACGATAATCAAAGTATCGGTATTCAAGCCGGAGGAAAAGAGATAAGAGTTTCATCTGGGGTTTTCTTTCAGGCCCATCGCTTCCTAAGGAATAAATTAAGAGATTCTCTGGGCGGTATCGTTGACTTTGGAGAGAGGGCTCTGGAACTTTATGCAGGAGCTGGGTTTTTTACTGGCGAATTGGCACGACGATTTTCTCGTGTTTTAGCGATTGAAGTGAATTCCGTCGCGGTGTCCGATCTAACTTTAAATTGTGGATCTCTTTCCGAGGTAGAGATTTTGCAGACATCAGCGGAAGCTGCTCTTCAAGGCGGAGCTCTTTTAGGTTTTGATCCGCAAGTTACAGTGCTTGATCCTCCCCGCCAAGGCCTCTCGTCAGAGGTTATTGATGGCCTCATGAATTTAGCGCCACCACGCGTTGCCTATGTTTCTTGTGATCCTGCTACGCTTGCTCGTGATACAGGTTTGATGGTCGACGCGGGTTATGACCTGACCTTTCTTGAGGCCTATGACTTTTTTCCTCAGACTCCCCATGTGGAATGTCTCGCCCTCATGGAAAAGTCAAATTCGTGAAAAAACATGTCAGGCTAAGATCTGAACTGTAATGACTGAACAATTCATTCTTTACGTAGAGGGGCCACGAGATCGAGAGATTCTGTCGATTTTTGCTAAGCGTGAATCTCGCGAACTGTCCAAGGGTGTTAATGCATCCGCAATTATTTTAGGAGGCCGACAACCCCTGCGAGCACGAAATCATTTTAAACTCAAAATTAGAAAACACGAGAGTATAAGAGCTTTGTGCATACTGGATCGTGACGATCCAGTTGAGATTTGTCCTGATTCAGAAACAGGCTTAGAGTTTTTTGTGTGGAGACGACGTCATATAGAGAGTTATTTGTTAGTTCCGAGAGCGCTCGCTTTTGCACTTGCTAGTCGAGAAACATCTCATGAGCTTGAGAAAGTTATTAAGCGCGAAATTCCGTCTAATCTTGAGGACGAGGATTTCGAAACTCTCGATGCAAAACGACTCCTAGGAGTTAAGGGTCCGATTGCGAGAGTTATCGGGAAAAAACCTGATCTGGGGAGAATAGCCCGTAATATTCGTACTGAAGAATTACATCCCGATGTGGTTGGGGTACTTGAGAAAATCCGACTTGGATTAAATATTTCCAAGGTGGATGTGATTCATCGGGGAGAGTTTAAAAAAAACTAATTTTCTCCGTCATCTTTGGTTGTTTTAGCCCAGAATATTTCCCTGAGAGTAGGGACAGGTTTTCCTTGCCGCCGGTTTGATCGGATCTCCACTAATAAGATCCATGCGCGTTGAAAAAATAAACCTCCGATTAATACATGAAAGAGGACGAATAGTGCGTTCATTGAGAACGCATATGCCACAAGTGCGTCGCTGCTTGCTTGATCCTGAAAGAGAGTTGACCATACGAACTCTCTGACGCCAAAATTTCCAATTGAAGGAGCAGTGAGGCCTAGATACAAGAATGGTAGACGTGCCGTGAGGCACCACCAATCGATGTTTATTCCGAACGAACGGGAGGCGAACCCTTGCACTATAACGTCAAAGAGAGCTAATCCGATGAACCAGAACAGGTAGGAGACGAGTTGCCGACGTGAAACAGCCGTAAGCCACAGGCGAATTTTGGCCAGAAACCTGTTTTTTGACCGTTGGCTTATTCGCCAAAGCGTGCCGAAAAGAACGACCAAAGACCACCCTAAAAAGATTAGAAGCTTAATACCGTCAGGGTGAGTTTCCGCAGGAGCTATCGGGAGTAAAATGGTTGTTTGAAGTAGGAGGACCATAAAATGAATGGCAAAAGGAATGAGGACTGCTGCAAATAGGACCAGAAAAGATGCTCCTGTTATCCTGCGCGTGCCAGCAAGAAAGATTGCGTCCGCTAAAGGATTGTTTACAGCTCTAAATCCTTCGGAGGCTCCTCGTACTGAAATTAAGCTGGTCCTAGAAAGTTTCCCGACGAACCCACGTATTACCTCTATTTGGACCCAAGTCCAAACTGCAAAGAAGACTATCTTGTCGAGAGCTGCAAAAAGTACGAAGAGAGGCAAGTCGGCGTCGTCGCTAGCGGCCATAACTTGCTTCCAGTCAGTAGTGTTCAGGACATAAAGGATAGCAAGGGCAGATATTGCCCAAGGAACGATCAGTTGTAAGGGACGTCGCCCGACACCCAGGCTCTTCACGAACCGAACATAGCAGTGAATTTGTAGCAGTCACTCAATTAAGACCGTGCATTGGTAAAAAAATGGTGAGCCATCGGTTTTAAAGACTTTGTTGATTTGGTTTCTTATGTTACGAGTTCCTTGTGATGCTTCCAGTTATAGCTCTAGACTTTGATGGCGTAATTGCCGACAGTGCTCGCGAATCGTTTGATGTAGCGCTCGTAACTTATTCGCAATTTTATCCCGATTCAGACCTCGTTGCGTTTACAGATCCTTCCCATCCGGGACGTAGAATTCTTTTTGAAAGCTTTCTCGAGATGATGGCCCTGGGTAATCGTGCTGAAGACTACGCGCTGGCTCTGAAACTGATCGAGCAAGGAAGGTCCGTAGAGGATCAGGAGTCCTATGACGTGATATTTTCAGAGCAGGATCCCAGGTTCCTTGGGGACTTCCACCACAGATTGTACGAGAATCGGGACCGATCTCGAAATGCAAACCCTGAAAAGTGGTGCGAGACAGTTACTCCCTTTGTGGTCTTTACAGAGATTCTGAAAAGACGTTGTGAAGATGCACATTGGTCAATCGTGACCGCAAAGGATAGATCTTCCGTCAAACTTCTTCTCGCTTCGTACGGACTCGAAGAAGTCTTCAAGGACTCTCTGATTTTCGACAAAAGCTTAGGACGGGATAAGAGAGCTCACCTACAAGAGCTGAAAGGTGTAGTGTCTGTACCCCATCACGAAATTACGTTTGTAGACGACAAACTGAACCATCTGGAAACCGCCGCGCTAATTGGTGCTCAGTGTGTGTTAGCCGCGTGGGGATATAACGGAGACAGGGAGCAGGAGGGTGCCTTGCGACAAGGATTCGAGGTCGCGTCTTTGGACACCATAGAAGGCATTCTGTTGCCCAGCCCCTGAGTGTTCCAAATTGAGCAAAGGGTAGCTTGACTCTTCCCACCTCAGCACTTTAACTTGTTAGATATATGCAAAATGAACAAAATTTAGAATTTAGAGTACACGCCGAACGGACTCCGAACCCGAACAGCATCAAGTGGGTTCTTGGTAAGGAGTTGGTTAGTGCGGGAATCGTCGCCCACTTCGAAGAGGAAGTAGATTCTTCGGTTAGCCCTCTTGCTTCGAGTCTTTTTCAAATACAGGGAGTGACGGGAGTATCTCTCGTGTCGAACACGGTAACAATGACCAAGACCGAGAACTTCGAGTGGACTGATCTTGCAGAAGCGATTGTTGCAGTGCTTCGGGATTTTGCAATCGCGGAACGTAATGTTTTTGGCCCAGGGTTTAAGCCACCTGAGCAAGAAGCTGCCGAAGATTCCGTGACTGCCCGAATCATCGAAGTCATAGAGACAGAAATCAGGCCAGCAGTTGCTGGGGATGGTGGAGATGTTCTCTTTGCTGGCTTCGAGAATGGTGTTGTCCACGTGCATTTGCAGGGGGCCTGTGTGGGTTGTCCGAGTTCTACAGATACACTGAGGTTCGGAATTGAGGGTCGTCTTAAAGAAGTTGTGCCACAAGTGCGTGAAGTGATTGCGATTTAAAATCAGTCTGCATATTCAAGTGGCTTGAGAGGTTTTCCTGTTTGCCTAAAGTTCCTTTCGGGAACGCTCAGCAGTATGGTGATTGCGACAAGAGTCATCTTTAGTTGAAGGAGAAGGTTTGAGGGGAAGACCTCATCGTCTGACCTTTAGGGGAAAATTGACGATATTGGTGGCTTTAGCGGTCCCTCTTGTCTTGGTGTTTCTTCTTTTTGGTCCTAAACGGGAGAGTTTGATCCCGAATATCGAAAATATATACGCACCGCCGGAGGTTTTACTAAGCCCTCCTGTGGCGGAGTCCAATTGGACTGGGCCTGAGAGCGGACTCCGAGTCTTTCCAAGCCCCCCTGGACCTTTGTCGGTGCCGGGTCCATTATTTGTGGAGTACACGTTTTCCCGAGAATTGATGCAGAAAGTTTTCGGCCTTTTGTCGAAGAATAGGGTTGCACTGGGTCACATCATCGTGATGGAGCCGGAATCTGGAAAGTTATTAGCCTACGCTTCAACTAATACTGCGAAATTTGCCCCCCAAAGAACGTACCCTGCGGCTTCCCTCGTTAAAGTTGTTACAACCGCTGCGGCTCTTGAAGAAACGCCTGAAGTACTAGGCCAGTCTTGTATCTACAATGGTGATCCGTATCGCTTGAGACGTCGTCATATTGAAACGAACAAGGGTCGAAAAGTAAGCCTTAGGAAGGCTCTAGCCCTTTCATATAATCAATGCTTTGCACGGCTTGCAGTTCATCATCTGGGTAGTAGCCAACTTCTGACTTACCTCGATCGTTTTGGTCTACTCGAATCGCCGGCCCTCGCTCATGAAGCGGGGTTGGTCTTGGATCCAGGTGTAGATAAATTGGCTCTGGGAAAGTTGGGGTCCGGCCTCGATGGGCTGCGTATAACCCCCTTGCACGGCGTGCGCTTGGCAGCGACTCTCGCACAGGGTCGCCTAGTGACTCCGTGGTGGGTAGCACGAGTGGAGGACGGTTTTGGTCAGTCACTCAAGATTTCTCGACCGGCTGCCCGATTAGTTCTGTCAGAAAGTAGAGCTCGAAAGTTACGAGAGATGCTGGCAGATACTACAAAAAAGGGAACCGCGAGGAGAGCATTCCGCACACGACGTGGCAAGCCACTACTTCAAGGGTTAAGCGTTGCCGCCAAAACAGGAAGTCTCTCGGGTTCGAATCCTTCGGGACGTTACGAGTGGTTTGTGGGAGTTGCCCCAGTTGATCGGCCCCGGGTGGCTCTTGCGGTCTTGGTTGTCCAGGGAGATTTGTATTGGGCTTCCGCATCTCAGTTGGCAGCTGAAGTACTGAAGATTTTGTTTTGTCCTAAAGGAGTTTGCAGTGCTCAAGGCATTAGGAGATTTTCTACAGATTCTGTAAAAGAAAGATAGTCTATTTCTTAAAATCAACTTTAATAGTGGAAGAAGTCTATTTACATCGGCGGGAATTCGAGCAACTCCACTTTATCAGAAGTACGACCAGTGCCAGCCATAAAGTTACCCAAATAACCTTACTCTCGGTTATGGAGGTACCCCAAAATAGAAAAAGAGCATTGTTTGCGATATGAGCAGTGACAGCCGGTCGTACACTCTTTGCATGAATAGTTAGAATTCCCAAATAGACACCTAGTATCGTAGCTGCAATTGCTTGTCCTGGGTTCCCATGGCTTATTCCGAAGGCTAGAGAAGAAACAAGAATCGCAATTGGAATGGAAGACCATTGCGATAAGAATCTCAACATCAGTCCTCGGAAAAATAATTCTTCTCCTAGAGCTGATACAATTCCGATGAGCACGAAGATCTTTACTTTTTGGGTTACCGTCAAAGAAGAGAGCGATAATTCCTTAAATACTTTCCCTTCGATTGAATTAGAGAAGGTCTCAGAAATTCCAATATTGAGTATTGTTGATGTCGCACAAAAACAAAGAACCGAGATCGATACGATCGAAAACGAAAGGTCGGTCCGTGAAATTCGGATATTTTCTCTTAGCTTTCCCTTGCCTAAACTCGCCGCACCAATAGCCAAAAATATCCAAATCGTGCTGCTGAAAAAAATATCAAAAGTCATTTTGATTGAACAAAACGCAGGGGCAATTTTCTGATGAGGTTTCGGCCATATCAGAACCTCGAGAGGCCACAGCAGGGAGCTCTAAATCTTTTGTGGAACCCGTCATCGACCCCCGTTTTTTCTGACTCCCTACTTACGATTTAATTCTTTCTAAGACTTACCATAGCGCTCTTCTTCGCTGCTAATCTATACAGGTGATGAAAACTCTTGCTCCAGCATTGCTAGTAGCCATGCCTGACCTCATGGATCCAAACTTTAGTGGCTGTGTAGTGCTGGTTACACAACACGATGCAACTGGTTCTTTTGGCTTAGTAATAAATCGAGGCACAGACCTGCCTGTCAGGGTTTTGTGTGAGAATTTAAAAATGTCTTGGACAGGAGATCAAAAGGCGCGAGTTAAATGGGGTGGTCCAGTATTTCCAGAACATGGCTGGGTTTTGGTCGGCGACGCGAAGTCAGATGTAATGTCGTTACAAAATGTTTCTGAAGGTATTTTGTTTACTAGTTCACCCGAAGATCTTCAAGCTTTAGCAAGTCAGCCACCAGATAGAATTCGGGTATTTCTCGGCTTTTCCGGATGGGGGCCTGGGCAATTAGAGCAAGAAATTTCTGCTGGGTCATGGCTTGTCGCACCCGTAAGTGCAGACCTAGTTTTCGAAACACAGGATAAAGATATTTGGGCGGTTACCCTCAAAAATATGGGTGTAAATCCGGCCATGTTAGTTTCGAGTCAAGGAATTAACTAAAGGGAATCTATTTAGAAGAATCCTTGAGGGGGTAATCGAGTTGTCCTTTTAACTCGTTTCGTTCGTGCTTTGTAAACTCGGGAAGTGGCATTTGTCCAGACGCGCGGAGTGCCGCAATACTGGCCTCGGCGTCTTCGGTTTTCTGAGGGTCATTTCCGCTATCTTTACTAAGGTATGTAGTCTGAGATGGGAAGGCGAAACCCGTTCCACTTTGATCGATAATGCCCATGATTCGCAGGAATACGTCTTCCCGAACTGCGAGATAATCTTCCCAATTATTCGTTTGAACGTAACAGTACAGCTCGAGGTCAACCGATGAGCCACCGAACCCCACTAGACGAACCCTTGTTGGTTCAGGAGCTATTCGAGGGTGACTGTAGAGCATTTTTCGTAGCTCGATCATGACGTAGCGGAGTTGGGCCGCTGTAGGTTCGTAACGAAGCCCAAGTGTC
>CAYOGP010000004.1:0-21123 GCA_964403555.1 uncultured Spirochaetales bacterium
GGTTGAAGTTGAAGCTAAAAAGCAAGTTCGGGCAGGAAACTTCTATCCGAAACCTAGAGTCGATTCAACGTTTCTTGTAATGCGTCCCAAAGCTCCTGCTATGCCTCGGGACGAGCTCCAACGAGTGGAAAAGGTTGCTCGTGGGGCATTTAAATACCGAAGGAAAACCCTGCACAACTCCCTTTTGCGATCGGGCTTTTCTCCTGAGGATGTCTCGAAGGCATTGGTCACCTGCCAAATCGACGCGAAAGTAAGGCCGCAGCACATTAGTCCTCCTCTTTGGAGGATGCTTGCATCAAAGCTCCCCGAAGGGAAAAAGAGAGCTAAATAGATCAAAATTCTTTTGACTAATCTCCTCTCGTTAAACTAGCGTTCTTGTGAGCGAGGGGAATCTGCACGGTGCGGTCCTCTACGAACTGGACTGAAGGCTGTTAGGCCTAAGCGAGGAGCGGCAGTCAGTCCCTACACAGGAAGTTTCAGGAACAAATCCGATCAGACCCAGACGCTTGGATCAGTAAAGACCGAGACGGAAAAGATGGCGATCGGCAATGCCTTTCTGACGCCACTGGCTCAGGAATGGCTTCAATTGCCAGTAAGCAAATCAAGTGAAGCGTCGGTTCTCTTTTCGAGGGATTTTTTCGGTTTACCCCGAATGCGTCCTGTAACGAACAGGCTGATTGGACAAAAATCTGATCTAGTGCGGCAAGTCTTATTTAGGTTTTGAATTCTTGCCAGAAGCACATCGGTCGCGAAGGGGGCGGAAGATGTCTACGACGACGAAAACTGCGAAAACTGAGCATCGAATTACGGTGCGTTCGCTCGAAAGATTTAAGCGCGCGAATCAACCGATCACAATGATGACGGCTTACGATTTCTGCTTTGCCCAACTCTTTGACCGAGCAGGCATAGATGTTTTGTTGGTAGGAGACTCGCTCGCGAATGTGGTGCAAGGGAGAGAGACGACTTTACCAGTTACCTGCGAAGAAATGATCTACCACACTAAAATGGTTTCGAGAGGAGCATCTCGTTCATTAGTGGTCGCAGATATGCCATTCGGCAGTTACCAAGGAGCAGTCACAGAGGGAGTCCAAAACGCGATTGCTCTCGTCAAAGAGGGCGATGCCCATGCAGTTAAGTTGGAAGGTGGCAGATCGATGCACGAAGTGATTGCTCGCATCGTGGGTGCTGAGATTCCGGTTATGGGCCATGTTGGTCTGACTCCGCAGTCAGTACACAAGATGGGCGGTTATAGGGTACAGGGTCGAGGGATAACGGGTCGAGAGCGGATCATTGAAGACGCCCGGGCAGTACAAGAAGCGGGTGCTTTTGCGGTAGTTCTTGAAGGTGTTCCCCAAGACTTAGCGGCTGCAATTACCGACGAGCTCGTAATTCCGACAATTGGAATCGGAGCCGGTGTGGAATGTGACGGTCAGGTTCTAGTGATGCACGACCTTCTGGGTCTAAACGAGGGGGCGCCGAGCTTTGTAAAGCAATACGCACGACTAGGGGCGGAGACATTGAAAGCCACCCGGAACTTCATAGACGAGGTTAGGGAGCGAAAATTCCCGGATCCAGAGCATAGCTACGAGTAGGATGTGCGTATCGTTCGTTTTACGAAAGAACTGCAAGAACTCTCGGACCAGGAGAGGGAGCTTGGTCGAAAAATCGCCCTTGTACCCACAATGGGCGCTCTGCACCCTGGGCACCTTTCTTTAGTTGAGCTTGGAAAGCAGTATGCGGACTCACTTTGGGTGTCAATTTTTGTGAACCCGACTCAATTTGGACCTACAGAAGATTTTGATAGCTACCCGCGGACTTGGGAAGCAGACGTGGCTGCTTGTGAGGCGGCTGGGGTGGACGTAATCTTTGCTCCAACGCGGGATCAGTTGTACCCGGACTCTGCTCAGACTTGGGTGGATGTCGTTGACCTATCTCAGAACGCTCCCGGCGGTTCGAGGGCCGGGCATTTCCGAGGAGTAACTACAGTTGTCTCTAAGCTTTTCATAGCTGCCAAGCCCCACTTTGCAATCTTTGGAGAGAAAGATTTTCAACAACTCACGATAGTCAAACGGATGGTACGTGATCTGGGTTTCGATCTCGAAGTTGTGGCGGGCGCTACGGTGCGAGAAGAGGATGGCCTTGCGCTCTCCAGTAGAAATAGTCGACTGAGTGTTGATTCAAGAGTTCAGGCTGGAGTTGTGCCGGCAGCTCTTGAAGCAATTGAGGAAAAAATTCTTAAAGGAGAAAGGTCTAAGGTAAATTTGCTTGAAACGGCACGAAATGAAATCGAAGCTGCTCCCCTGGCAAGTATCGAATATATAAAATTCTGTGACCCCGGTAGTTTGTCGGAGGTTTCTAATAAGCTTTCTGGCCAAGTTTTGGTGTCAGTGGCTATTTCATTTCCTGCAGATGATCCTTCGGGGGAACCCGTACGCCTGATCGACAATCGGGTGTTGAACTGCACAGAATAAAAATTAGTTTCCCCTTTGGAACACTTTAAACTCGTATTGCGTTCTTAATTCCCGAGAGCAGATCGACTAAACTGCTAGATTTTCCAGTCATGGGGGAAAAGGCCAAAAAAAAGAACGATCCCGACTCCGGTGAGAGAATTACCCAGAATCGAAAGGCGAGATATGAATATGAGATATTGGACCGTTTTGAGGCGGGATTGGTCCTGACAGGTCCTGAGGTTAAATCCTTACGTGCGGGCCGTGTCGACTTGGTCGACTCCTACGCTGATCTTGAAAGGGGCGAACTGTGGTTGAGAAAACTTCATATTGGTCCTTATGAGCAGGCGGGGAGAGAAAATCTTGAACCTACGCGCTCGCGCAAACTTTTATTACATCGTGCTGAAATTTCTCGTCTTGCGAGTAGGGTTGCCGAACGTGGTTTAACTCTGATTCCCCTCTCGTTGTACTGGAAGGATGGGAGGGCAAAAGTAGAACTCGGACTTGCGCGTGGAAGACGTCGCTACGACAAGCGTCAGGCTATAAGGAGGAGAGAGGATGATCGCGAGACGCGTCGTGCCCTTCGTAATAAGGACCGCAGATTAGAATAATGACGAGACGTACTGTTTTGAAACCGTTGGCAACTTTCGAGATCCTTCGCGAGGCTTTTCGCCTTGTCTGGGCAAATTTGGGGCTAATGCTAGCCCTCGATCTTTCATTCATCCCCGTCCTTTTGGCAGCCGGCTGGTTCACTCCGGAAACGCCCGAGGAGATTGTTGTAAGCGCGGTAACTTTGTTCTCTCTTGGGTTACTACTTCAGACTCTTGGCTCTGCCGCGACTACAATTGCTGTTAAATCTCTTTACTTTGGGGAACGTATTCGTCTCTCCTCAGTATTCCGCAGAGCGTGGAAAAGGGTTGTTCCGCTTTTCATAACTCAGATTTTAGGTGGGGGGCTAGCTCTTGCGGGGTTTTTGCTTTTGATCGTCCCCGGAATTTATTTAGGCCTGGCATTTTTGATTTTAGGTCCGGTGGTGGTTCTCGAAAATCTTTCACAAGCGAAGGCGCTTGGACGAAGTCATTCCCTAATGGGGGGTAATTTTTTGAGAGGAGCGAATCTTCTGCTGTGTTTCGTAGGCTTTCTTTTTTTTGCTAGTTCAGCCTCCGCCATGTTAGTTAGCTCAACTCCGGAATTTTCCGAATTTCTCAACATAGGTGTAAGCGCAATAGGGGCGGGCTATTTTATCGCCGTCGTGGTGATCTTTTACTTTGACCTTCGATGCAGGAAAGAGGGATATCAAGGAGAAGAGGTGGACTCCACTCCTGGAGAAATCCATCGGCCCGATCCAATTGATTAAGAAGTAATCGCCTCTCACCTGAAACATTCGCTAGGATGCGAGTCACGAAACCGGAGGAGTTATGGCTCATAAGCCCGAAACACAAGCCTTACATGCTGGTTATAGGTCAGATCCTGCCACAGGAGCGGTGGCGGTTCCTATATACCAGACCACCAGTTATCAGTTCAATGATGCGGAACATGCATCTAATTTATTTGCCCTCAAAGAACTTGGAAATATTTACACCCGCATAATGAATCCAACCACCGATGTTTTGGAGCAGCGTCTCGCTGCTATGGAGGGAGGCGTGGCTGCTTTGGCCGTAGCATCGGGCCAGGCCGCATCTTTGTATACGATTCAAAATATAGCGAGAGCAGGAGACAACTTTGTTGCTTCGACCCATATTTACGGAGGCACTTGGAACCTTTTTAATGTTACTGCGCGTGATATGGGTATCGAAGTACGTTTTGTCGATCCGAAGGATCCTGAGAGTTTCCGTAATGCAACCGATGACAAAACTCGAGCTTACTATGCGGAGACCCTGCCTAATCCTAAACTTGAAGTCTTTCCAATTAGTGAGGTAGCCGAGATTGGAAATGAATTTGGTGTTCCTTTGATCATGGACAACACCGCCGCGCCGATGATCTGCCGGCCTTTCGATCACGGTGCTGCCATAACGATGTATTCCACGACAAAATACTTGGGTGGGCACGGTACATCGATCGGGGGCGTGATTATAGACAGTGGCAAGTTTGACTGGGAAAAACATAAAGAACGTTTTCCGCTTCTAACTCGCCCAGACCCCGGTTATCACGGAGCAGTTTGGCTTGAAGCCGCAAAACCCCTTGGGCCGATTGCCTACATACTCAAGGCGAGAGTAACTCTTTTAAGAGATGCGGGAGCAGCGATGTCTCCTTTTAATGCCTTCTTGTTCCTCCAGGGAGTGGAGACCGTTGCGTTAAGAATGCGCCAGCATTGCGAGAATGCGAACAAGGTAGCGACTTACCTGGCCGGACACGAAAAGGTTACGAAGGTTATCCATCCGAGCCAGCAGGATGGTGAGGCTAGGCGACGAGCCGATCACTACCTATCCGGGGGCTATGGAGGATTGATGGGGATGGAGCTCGAGGGCGGAAAAGAGGCAGGGTTGCGATTTATCGATAGTCTTAAGATGTTGTATCACGTAGCTAATATCGGCGATGCCCGAAGCCTTGCTATCCACCCCGCATCTACAACTCACAGCCAATTGAGCGAAGAGGAATTGCTTCAGGCCGGGGCGCCTCCTGGCTACGTAAGATTGTCAATCGGAATTGAGCATGTAGATGACATTATTGAGGATATCGATCAGGCTTTAGCCAAGGTTTAGCCGTGTCCGCCTTGGTTCGGGTTGAGCGACGTGGTTCATTGGGGCTGATCGTTCTCGATCGGCCAGAGCGAATTAACGCTCTCAATCTCGAAATGCTCAGAGCTATCGAGACTAAACTTATTGAATGGTCTACGGATTCATCCCTCGGTGTGGTTTTTATATACGGAGAGGGAGATAGAGGGTTTTGTGCGGGCGGAGATGTTCGGACGATCTGTGAGAACCTTGTTGAGAAGGGACCTCAATATGGTGAGGAAACGTTTGCATCAGAATACCGGATTGATTTTTTAATTCGCACTTTTCCCAAACCTGTCGTTATTTGGGGACATGGCGCCATCATGGGCGCAGGTCTTGGTTTGTATGTTTCGGGAAGCACCCGTTTATTGATGGAGAATGCAAATCTTGCGATGCCCGAAGTCATGATTGGGCTTTTCCCGGACGTAGGCGCTTCTTTCTTCCTCTCTCGCCTTGAGAGAGGAGTTGGTTTTTTCATAGCCCTAGTAGCCTTGCGGTTGAGCACTGCCGACGCGATCAAGGTGGGGCTAGCAGATTTTGTAGTCAAAGAAGAGAAACGTGAATCCTTAATGGAAGACTTAGAGAGGATCCCAGAAAGATCGGGCCCTGCCAGAATTGACGAGATATGCAGCGCGTACGCGATTGCCCCTGGACCAGGAGAGTTAGCATCTAGACTAGACCGAGTTCAAGAAATAATTTCAAGTTCAAATCTCTACGAGGAGCTGGCTGAGCTGGCTACTAGCTCGGATTCGTGGTGGTCAGATGCAGGGAAGAACTTTCTTCAGGCATCGCCGACGTCTATAAAAATTACCGAAGAGGCTTTTAAGCGAGCTCGTGTAAACTCTCTTGCAGATTGTTTTAGGCAAGACTTAACGATGGTTGCCCAGTGTATGCGTCACCACGATTTTTTTGAAGGCGTACGAGCACGTTTGATCGATCGTGACGGAAAACCGAAGTGGAATCCGGATCGAATCAGCGAAATTCCTGAGGAGTTAGTTCTCAAGCATTTCGATCCACCCTGGAAAGGAATGCATCCACTCTCCGATCTGGAATAGAGCTTATTTTAAGCTCAATGAGGACTACGGTAGGCGATTTTGGCAGAACTGAAATCCAATTTACAAGTAAGTTGATGTTTTAGTTTGCTGAAAAGGCATTTATGCTTAAGCTCTATAGTTCTTTGGGGGCGATCGGCTTCGACGGGTAGTCGATGGCTTTCGCTGCGTGCCGAGGTTGTCACATTCCTCGTTAAATAGGTGGCACTGTTGGTAGCATATAACTGCCGACGATAATTACGCACTCGCTGCTTAGTTAGAAGCTAAGACAGCGACGTCCGTCCCTGACGTCTCCTAGGGGCTAGCGGGCGTCATTTAGGAGACTCGCTGCTGGTCGCTGGCAGACCGTAACCGGTGGCAAAAAATATGTCGGCCTAGATAACACTGCTCTTGGCGTCGTGATTGGTGTTGTCGAAACTGAACGAAGCCTACGCACGTAGACGCGGCAGTCGGAAGCTATGCGGACGCGGGTTCGATTCCCGCCGCCTCCACCATGCCTTGGGTTTATTGTTTGTGAAAAATTTTACATGATTCACCTTCATCATTTAGTTAATTCTAAGAGAGGTCGAAATGCAGAGAAGCGACGATCGTATTCTTACTACTCATGTTGGAAGTCTTGCTCGATCCGACGAGCTTTTGGCATTAATAGCCAAGCGAGAAGGAGGAGAGAAAATCAACGAATCAGAATTTAATGAGCTTGCATTTAGAGATACCGTTCAGGCAGTCCGAAAGCAGGCCAACAGTGGTGTTGACATTGGTGGGAATGGTGAGATTCCAAGGGTCGGATTTTCGATTTACGCGAAGGATAGGTTGGGTGGTTTTTCTGGGCATTCGAATCGTGGCACCGTTACAGATTTTGCAAAGTTTCCAGACTATGCGGCGCTGGTAGCAAAACGTGCAGGTGTAACCGCTGAAGATGTTTCAAAATCAGCAACACTATGGCCTTCACCTCAATGTGTAAGTGCTGTCAGTTATAATGATGGACAAGTTATTCAAGAGCTCGATATGTTCGAGAAAGCGCTTGAGGAGGTAAATCCCGATTTTCGCGAGACGTTTATTACCGCTGTTACTCCAGGTATTTTATCAACCAGCCTTTTTCGAGATCAAAAAAACCCTGATTACGTGACTGACGAAGCGTACGTTTACGCTCTCGCCGAGGAACTAAGAAAAGAGTACGAACTGATCGTTTCTCGTGGACATGTTTTGCAGTTGGATGCTCCGGACTTAGCTCTTGAACGTCAAATTATGTTTTTAGACCGACCTATAGGTGAATTCATGTCGCGGATGGAACTTCATGTGGATGCATTGAATAGAGCTCTTGTGAATATTCCGCCCGAAAAAGTTCGATTGCACCTCTGTTGGGGAAATTGGGAGGGTCCCCATATTGACGACATAGATTTAGAGGTGCTTCTCCCTCTGCTCTATAAGGCGAATGTAGGAGGGCTTTCATGGGCCAGTGCTAATCCAAGACATTCACATGAGACGGAGCTTTTTCGTAAATATGCCCCCCCGAAAGACTACTTGCTTTTTCCTGGGTGCATCGATGTTACTTACCATTATTTAGAACATCCCGAAGTTGTTGCAAATCGCATCTTGGATGTGGTTTCAATTGTTGGTGATCGCGAGAGAGTTGTCGCGAGTACGGATTGTGGGTTCTCCACCTTTGCTGGATATGTCATGGTGGCCAATGATGTGGCTTGGGCCAAACTCGAGGCTCTTTCTGAAGGTGCAAAAATTGCGTCAGAAAAACTGTGGGGGAACTAGAAATTGGCTCAAAAAAAGCGAACTATGACTGAAGAGGAAATTACTTCGCGGCTCGCACGATTTGAAGATTTAAAAGAGATGAATATCCCGATTGATCGATCGATTGTGTCGCAGGGAGCAATGGATGTCGTCTTCGCTCGTTCTCTTATGCCGGTTATCATGGAAGATTCGAAAAATCCATTTGGAGACAGAAGTGCGATTGTGGGTGCGAAGGGGATGGCCATGAATATCTCTATTCTTCCTCCGAGCCAAGGTCCCTGCCTCCACGCACATAACAAGACCTTTGAAACCTTTGTAGTTCTTGAAGGCGAGATTACATTTCGGATGGGCGAGCCGCGAGGCGAGCATGAAGTTAAATTAGGTGCCTGGGATACTTTCTCGTGTCCTCCTGAAGTTTATAGAGGGTTCGTAAATGCTAGCGATAAGAAAAGAGCGGTTCTTTTAACAGTGATAAACGGAGACCCTAATGAGCGCGATGATGTCGATGTCCCGTCAGCCGTTACCGAAGAATTGTCCTCGAGGTTCGGCGAATCTGTGGTAGAAGAGTTCCGTAAGCTCGTTGATTTGCCAGAAATATCTGATGGCTGAGCGCCTTGGATAAAACTGAATGACTCTCACACACATAGATGCGGATTCGATTCTCACCGCCTCCACGACTGCAAACTATGTCCCACAAAAGGTCTCTTTTATTTGCTCCTCTGGTTTTGGTGGCAGCGACCAGTCTTTCAGATCCGGATCTTCTTTAAATGGTTGAGTAAAAACGCTTAGGGCTTCGTGAAATTTTTCAAATTGATTTTCATAAGCTCCATCGATTACCCGCTGCACTTGGTGATTGCGGGGAATATAAATTGGATTTATCTGATTCAAGTCATCCAGTTTCCTTACACGCTTTTTCCACAGGCCTAGGAAAGTTTCTAGATCCGGCGACTTTTTATATAACCGATCATCACCGTTGAACAGCAGTGGCAAGTTTCTAAAAGCCATCGTGAAATCCATTTTATTGTTTTCGAGGTAAGTAAGAAATAGCTTCGTTAACTTTTTGTCCTCATTTTGGTAATCAGTAATACCCAACTTTCTAGCCATGATCTGATCACGCTTGTCCTCAAACAAATCTAACTTTGGAATTATTTCTTTCTCTATGATCTTGATGGCGTTTTCTTGATTTGTGTCAATCAAGGGCAAGATGCTCTCGACAAAGCGCAAAATATTCCATTGAGCAATCGGCACCTGGTTATCAAAAGAGTATCGTCCACGACTATCTATGGAGCTAAAGCTTTTATCAAACTGAAAGTCGTCCATAAAGGCACAAGGACCATAGTCAATAGTGATGCCCCCAACCGAAAAATTATCTGTATTCATCACACCATGAATAAAGCCGAAAGACATCCACTGGGCTATGAGATTAGCTTGTCTTTCGATCAAATTGTTGACCATGTTTATGGCTTTGGCCCGATCATTAGACAAACTTTTGAGCTCTGGATAATGACGATCTAAAGTGTAATTAAACAAAGTCTTAATGCCGCTTAAGTCATCGCGAATGGCAAAGTATTGAAAGGTACCCACACGCAAATGACTACTAGCCACCCTTGTGAAGATACCTCCAGGTTCGTAACCGAATTGCCGATAGACTTTTTCGCCTGTGGTCACGGCGCACAGGGCGCGTGTGGTGGGCACACCTAAAGCGTGCATGGCTTCGCTTACCAGGTACTCACGAATCACAGGACCCAAGGCGCTGCGTCCGTCACCCTCTCTTGAGAACTTTGTTCGTCCCGAGCCTTTTAATTGAATGTCGTAACCTGAAATTTCCCCTAGTAGTTGTGCTCGGCCATCTCCTAACTGCGGAACCATATGACCAAACTGCATGCCAGCATAGGCCATGGCCAGAGGCTCGGATCCTTCAAGAATTTTTTGCCCTGAAAATATTTGCGCCAAATCAGATTGGGAGAAATTATTCGCTTCTTTGCAAATCTCCTCTGCCAACTGACTATTGAAACAAATTAACTTAGGATCGCTAAACCTTTCGGGAGAAACTCTCTGAAAAAAGTGCTCTGGCAATTTAGAATAGGTATTCGTAAACACTGGCAACCTCATCATAATTTTTTAAGCCCAATAGATCTTTAAAGTACGTATCCTAAAGAGTAGAAGGTTCGAGAACGTAAACGTCCGCATTTATAGCACCCATAGTTGTGTTCTCTTTCATGTTCGTTCCTGGCTTTCTCTGTCTTTAGATCTAAGAGTAATTCTATATAAGTTTTGGAGCGATCGTTTTTAGTTTCCTGTATTCAATCAAGCACTCGCATAATACGAATTAATGTAATCCTGTTAATTGAACGTTAGCATCACTCTCTATAGGGACTTTATCGGAGATTCGATGAAGGACGTTGGATGCAACCGTATTTGAGTGCGATTAACCTAGAAGGAAACGGAGAGAACTTCTCTTTCAGGCTAGGCGAACTTAATCGAGGTCGTATACGGAGGTGACATTTTCCCAAAGGATTTGATCTCTACTTTTTTTAGACAACGGCTCGATGAGTTCGGCCAATTCATCCATATAACTGCCGCTGTGGTCCGGGTGAGGATAGTCAGATGCCCAAAAGAAGCGGTCCGAACCGACATGTTCAATTACCCGACTGAGTGCTTTTTCGTCCGGATCTGCGGAAATCCAACACTGTCGCGAGAAATAACTACTAGGCAGTTCGGACATTTGGGTGGTCGCACCCAGGCCTCCTTTGAATACTGCATCCATTCTGTCTAAAAGGTATCCAATCCAGCCAGCCTGAGATTCCAGGACAACTAATTTAACTGAAGGAAATCGATCGAAGAGGCCGTAGTGAAACATCGAAACAAAAGATTGCATCATCCCCTGAGCTACTAATACGTCCATATACCAAGTGAAATTAAAGTTTTCAGTATTTTGAGCGAGTTCTTCAAACCGCTTGTGGACATCTAATGGTGCAGGGTCGGCAGTTGGGTGTATTGCAAGCGGCACTTCCAGTTCCTGCGCCTTTGCCCAAAGAGGGTCGTAGTCAGGATGTCCCGGAGACTTTCGTTTCCAGGTGAAGGGCAAGAAAAAACCACCCTTGGCACCTGCCTTGACACACTCTTCCAGTTCCTGAGCGGCTTTTTCAGGTTCTTCTTCGAGTGATATTTGGACAATTGGTACAAGTCGCCCCCCTGTGTCTGAGCAGAAGTCGAGGATCCATCGATTGTATGCTTGGCAGTGGGCACTAAAGAGCTCAGCTTCTCGAATTTCGCAAAGAAAAAGGCCAAGGGTGGGGTATAGGATACTTTTGCGAATTCCTTCTTTGTCCATTCGTCTTAGCCGTGCATCTGCATCTTTTGCTGCAAGGGGAGAACTGCCCTCGTAGGTAATATCTGGGTGAGGCGTGAGATCGGTGCTTCCCATACCTCCTAGGAGTCCAGGAAATCCTGGATAGCCGGTCCACGAAGGCTTGCCATCAATCTCAATGATCTCAAGGTTTTCTTCATTTCGTCGTATGCGCAAAGCACGCGATTGATATTTCTGTTCTAAATATGTTTCCCAAAGATTAGAGGGTTCGAGGACGTGAGCGTCTGCATCTATAGCACCAAAAGTTGTTTTTTCTTTCACGTGTCTCCTCTTTAGATTCCAAGTCTAAGTGTTCAATTTGCAATGATTCGGATGTCAAGAATTAACCGGACCTTGTTAGTTACGTCAAGCAAAGGCGAAATTAATCGAACCTATTTCGACATTATGACTCTGCTCGAGGTACTAGAAGAATATTTCCTGCCAACTGAAGATCAGGGTCACTTTCTTCAGTTAATTTGTCAGCAATTCGACGAAGGACCCTTGCTGTTGCGGTATTTGTCCAAAACCAGTGTCGAAGTTCGGCTCCCGATAAGCCACCGGGCTGTGCCGAGATCGCCTCTAAATAAAAAGCTTTAATATCTTCTGCCGAAAGGCGTAACATTTCAACCAAAGGTACGCCCTTCCTAGGACTCTTAGGTAGTTCGTTTTGAAGCATACTCATGAAAAGATTCGTAATTGAACTTGTATTCAACCCGCTTATTCCGAAGGTCGTTCGCTCCCGAGCTACGACCGCTCGGTCATACCATGGTTGGAGGCGTGCGATTTCCTCGTTAATTTCATGCCTTATTGATTCAATCTCATCGGTTGGCTGGTTGACGCTTCCAAGGTTTAATGGACATACCCAATCAAGACCTTCGTCGCTAGAAATCGGTGCATCGTAAGGATAGTCTTCCAAAACGGGCCCGCGGTTTCTTTTTAGTAATTCAAGGGCACTATTCAATACAGACATTTGAAATTCTTTGTCATCTGGAGGACCAAAGGGTCTTCCAAGTTCAAAGGGAACCCAGAGGGCTCTGGGAGGTCTTATTTTTTCGGTATGGAGGCGTACTAGGCTGATTTGAGTCGTTGCTATACCGCCCTCTTCGATTTGATATGCTAGCCCGCCCACGGCGCGCGTGCAAAGTGGTCAGACGGGTGACAGGAGGACGACGTTTACCTGATCCTTTTTGAAAAGATGTATCAATTCCGAAGTAGCGGTACTCATCTTTCGTGGATCAGTCGCTCCCATGAAAGAATAATGATAATCAGCTACGGAAGAAATAATGCCCTGGGATGCTAACTCTCTGAGTCGGTCAATCGGAAAGACCACGTTAATATCTCTTTGAAAGCCAGTGCGGTCAAAATTTGACGAGATATGGCTCATGACCAAATCTTTGCTCATCACCTGCCCTTCGATTATACGGTAATTGGATGCGCCGATTTCGAAGGGGCGATCTCCTCTTAGGTGTAACCCGGCGGTAGAAATAATTGCAACCCTGCATTGATCTAAGGAAGGGGCGGATACCCAAGGCGTCGTTTCGTAAACTCCGCAATTCAGGTCTTCGAGATGTTTTTTTAGGCCCTCGTCCGTATCTGAAAGTTTAACCATCCGTAATCCTCAAGGAGTATTGTTCTAGCTAAGTTTAAAACCGTCGTAGTTGTTTGCGGCGACTTCGTCGCATTTGCTTCGGTAAGCGGGGCCACCCCCGGCGTAAAACAAAAATGCTTGAGCTTTACCTGGAATATTAGTTCCAAAAAACCATGAATTAACATCGGAAGTAAGCATGTTACGTATGAGGTGATTGGAATGATCTCCCCATTCTCTTTCGGCCTCACTGGTAGCCTCTATTCGATTCAAATTGTTTTCTTTCATATGAACAATGCAATTACTTACAAACTCTGCTGTAACTTCCGCACATCTAGTGAAATTGCAAAATACTGCTCCGTTTTCTATGAAAAGGTTGGGGAATTCAGACGTCTGTAGCCCCATGTAATTTTTCGGGCCCTCTTTCCAATGCTCTCGAATGGTCTTTCCGGCAGCCCCTCGTATATCCATTCGCGTTAGTTCGCCAGTAATCGCATCAAAACCCGTTGCATATATGATGATGTCAAGCTCGTAATGTTCCTTAGCGGTTCTCAGTCCGTTAGGCAGTATTTCTTGTATCGAATCATTTTTTACATCGACCAGTCGAACATTTTCGCGGTTGTAGGATTCGTAATAATTAGTTTCTAGAGGTATTCGCTTTGCGCCAAAATGATGGTCTTTTGGACAAAGCATTTCGGCCACGACCGGATCGTCGACTCGTTCTCTAATTTTTTTTCGCACAAAATCACAATAAATTTCATTAGCTTCTCTATTTGTCATCAAGTCACGAAAGTTTCCAAACCATTTCTTGAAACCTGGCTGGGACCAAATGTCCTCATAAAACTCTTCGCGTTCCTTTTCACTGAGGTCGAATGTAGAGCGAGGGTCCGCTTCATGAATGAATCCAGCGATTGTTTCATTACATCGCTTGAAAATTTCAGGATATTTAGATTTGATCTCTTGCTGAGTCTCATCGTCGATTTCAGAATTATGTAATGGCGCACAGAAGTTAGGCGTTCTTTGAAATACGGTTAAGTGTCCGCACTCTTTCGCGACGTGGGGTATCAGTTGAACTGCACAGGCTCCGGTGCCGATTACGCCGACTCGTTTTCCCGAGAAATCGACGGGATCGTGTGGCCATCTGGACGTGTGAAAAGACTGTCCCTTGAAACTTTGAATCCCATCGATTTTTGGCATGTGAGTGGCTGATAAAATACCGACCGCTGCAATTAAATACTTAGTTGTAACACAGCGTCCAGTTTCGGATTCTACTCGCCATGTATTTGACTCATTATCAAAAGTAGCGGCCTTAATACGTTCATTGAAACAGATGCGATCACGAAGCTTAAACTTGTCTGTCACGTAGTTGAGGTATTTTTCATTTTCAGGTTGTCCAGAGAAGTGTTCTTTCCAGCTCCATTCTTGAAGGAGCTCTTCGGAGAAACTGTATCCGTATGTCCAGCTCTCCGAATCAAAACGAGCACCCGGGTAGCGATTCCAGTACCAGGTGCCCCCAACTCCGCCGCCGGCCTCAAAAATTTTCGCATTAATCCCTGCCTCTCGGAGACGGTAGAGCTGATAGATACCAGTGACCCCAGCACCTATTACGAGGGCGTCGAGAGTTTCTGGATACATACTGGATTTGTTGTTTTCTAAACCATTAGACATCTTTGGATCCCTGTTCTCTCTAAAGCTGCAACTAACTAGGAACGCTAAGCTGAGATTCCTTTTTGGAATGCCGGGCGTTTCTCGAGGTTTCCTATGTAGCGTTTGATTTGGTCCATAGTTTCATCTACACAGTCCAGCCGATTTGACATATAAAGTGAATGGCCGAGCATTATGTCAGCGGCAGAGAATGATCCGATTAGATATTCGCGATTCGAAAGAGCATCGTTGACAGGCTTCAGCGATTTCCCCAGAAGCCGTTGAGCCTGACTTAGTACAGTGTCGTCCCTTCTTTCCGGGGAGAGCAGTATCGTTTGAACGATGATCGTGTTGATGGGGGGCATAACCATCCCTTCACAATAGTGAAACCACTGTAGGTATTCGGGAAAACTCGATGATTCATGGGGGGGAATTAAGGAACCGTCCGAATGTCGCTTAACTAGGTACTCCACGATGGCGCCCGATTCGTAAAGTGTCATTCCATCTTCTTCTAGTACCGGAACGCGACCCAATGGATGCCTCGCCCGGTGCTCATCAGATTTGAGAGCCTTGGGACTGAACTCCATCCGATTGAGTTTGTAATCGAGTCCGAGTTCTTCAAGCAACCAGACGATTCGTCCGGCACGAGAATTAGGCGCATGGTGAAGTGTCAGCATTGGTTCCCTCAAGGAAATAAAAAATTCCAGAAGCTAGTATTAATTGATTGCAAAAACTCCAGAAGGAAATTTCTCAAGCTTTTCAGGGTCCTATGAGCCTGGTTAAGAAATTTTCTCATTTCTTTTGCTCCAGACATTGTAAACCAAGCTCATTGAGCAGTAAATTCATTTTCAAAAGTAAGAGTTTCCAATAGGGCGTTTACTTCGCACTGAAACTCAGAAAAAGCGACTGCCTAGCCTTTATGCGTTACTAATCAGTTGAGTCATCCTGAAACGACCTGACAAGGTGTATCGGGGTTTAGAAATTGGAGATTGTGAAATGGATTCAAAAGACACCCAAGAATTTGATGCGATTGTTGTCGGCGCCGGTATTGCGGGGATGTATTTCGTTTATCGCCTTCGAAAGCTCGGGTTTACAGTTCGAGCGTATGAGGCGGGTACCGGTGTGGGTGGCACGTGGTACTGGAATCGCTATCCGGGAGCTCGATTCGACTCAGAGAGTTACAGCTACGGCTACTCCTGGTCCCAGGAGATTCTCGATGAATGGGAGTGGACTGAACATTTTTCTCCTCAGACTGAGACACTGCGCTACCTGAACCTTGTAGCCGATAAATTTGACCTTAGAAAAGACATAGAGTTCAACGCACGTGTTTCCTCGGCGGTTTATGACTCGAATGACAGGAGTTGGTGTGTTGAAACGGAAAGTGGGAGTTGTGCCAAGGCGCCATTTTTGATCCACGGAACGGGTTGCCTATCGGCACCTTTCGTTCCCGAGTTTAAAGGTTTGGATTCGTTTAAAGGGAAGACGTGGCACACTTCAGATTGGCCCCGAGAGCCTGTAGATCTGAGTGACAAGCGAGTTGGAGTGATTGGCACTGGCGCAACCGGGGTGCAAATGATTACGGAAATTGCAAAAAATGTCGGCGATCTTACAGTTTTTCAGCGCACTGCGAACTACAACAAGCCGTTAAGGAATAGCCTCATCACAGAAGAAGAGCAGAGAGACTTTAAAGCTCGCCAATCGGAAATTTTCGAGAAGTGCAAACAATCTTTTGGTGGCTTCATATATCAATTTGATGAGCGATCAACGTTTGACGTTTCTAGTGAAGAGAGGCAAGAATTTTACGAAGAATTATGGAAGGGAAAGGGTTTTGCCTTTTGGCTGTCGGGGTTCAACGATGTGTTAACCAATGAGGCGGCAAACGAAGAAGTGTCGGAGTTCATTCGAAAAAAAATACAAGAGCGTGTAGACGATCCGGAAGTGGCAGAGATGTTAACTCCAAGGGACCATCCCTTTGGAACCAAAAGACCTCCAATGGAGAGTGGCTATTACGAAGCATTCAATCAGAGTAATGTGCATTTGGTTGATCTCAAGTCAACACCTATCGAGTGCTTTACTGAAAAGGGCATAAAGACGAGTAGTTCAGCATATGAATTTGACGTCGTAATTTTTGCCACTGGTTTTGACGGAGTTACGGGAGCCTTAAACAGGATCGATATCCGTGGTGAGGGTGGATCATCATTAAAAGAAAAATGGGATGAGCTTCCTACTGCTTACTTGGGGATGTGCGCTGTTGGTTTCCCCAATATGTTCATAACGGGTGGGCCTCACAACACTTCTAGCTTCTGTAACATTCCAAGATGTCTGGAACAAAATGTCGAATGGATTACTGACTGTATGAGTTGGATGCGGGAGCAAGGCTATACGCGTCTTGAAGCTAAACAAGCAGCTGAAGACTCTTGGGCTGAGCACGCGCTGGAATCGGCGGATAAGACGCTTCTTACTAATATTGATTCCTGGTTTATGGGATCAAATATTCCTGGCAAGAAACGTATTTTTCTAAATTACGTAGGGGGTGCACCTTATCATCGACAAGTCTGTGATGAGGTCGCGCAGAACGGCTACGATACTTTTGACTTGGATTAAAGGAGTCGATTGACGTAATGGCTGAAATTAAATTGTACGACCTTGCTGGCGCTGATCCAGATTTGAGGTTCAGCCCTTATTGTTGGCGCGTTAAAATGGCCATTGCTCATAAGGGTTTGCCTTGCGAGACAATCCCTTGGAGATTTTCGGACAAACCTAGAATTTCTCACTCTGGCGGAGAGACTGTTCCTGTCATTGCGGATGGTAAAGAGATTGTACGGGACTCTTGGGCAATTTTGGAGTATTTGGACGAAGCATATCCCGAAAAGTCGCTGCTGTTTCCATCCCAAAGCGATCGTCTTTACGGAGAATTCGTTAAGGATTGGTTTGATAACACTGTGCATCCTGCTGTGGCTCCAGTCTGCATGCCTGACGTGTTTTCTGTTATTGATCAAAACGACCGGGATTATTTCAGGAAGAGCCGTGAGAGTCGTTTTGGTATGACCCTTGAAGCTTTGGCTGATGCAAGAGAAACATTCCTTGAACCGATGAAAAAGAGCTTTGTACCTCTCAGGGCAATGCTTGAACGAAATGAATACCTCGGAGGCGACTCAATACATGTCGCTGACTATATTGCCTTTGGTACTTTCCAGTGGATTCGTGGTACTTCGAAGCATTCCTTGTTTGAGCCTAGTGATCCCATTGCGTCATGGTGCGAGAGAATGCTCAATCTGTTTGATGGACTAGGTCGGACTGTCCCTCAAAGAGCTTCATAGCAGGCTATTCACGAGCGGATGGAGGTGATCTTTCCGGCAATTTGCTCGGAAAACTGAGATATCCGCTCCTTCGCATCTGCGATGATTTCTGTTTCGAATCCTATAACTAAATGTTGCAGACCGACCTCCTCGAACTCACAAACATCTTGGATAATATCTTCAGTCGACCCCGTAAATCGTAATCTACTCCCGTCTTTTCGTTTTCGAGGCTCTCCTACTTTGTACCAGGGCACGTAGAGAGCCATTTCCAATGTATCAGGATTTCGGTCACTACTTTCTGCATGGTCTCGAACTTCTTGAATTCCCTCTTTAAGGAGGCTGGGAGTATCGAGGTCAATTGAGAAAGTTTTTGCAACGGGGTACCAGCCATCTCCTATCCTCCCAGCTCTTTTTCGTGCTGCTGGGCCTTCTCCACCAATCCAAATTGGAAGAGGAGTTTGAATCGGCCTTGGTTCAAAGAAAAGATTCTTGAATTTTACATTCTCCGTTTCAGTCCGCGGGTCAGCCGAATACCAAAGGTCTCGGAAGGCAGCAATAAACTCGTCTGAAACTTTACCGCGATTTTTAAACGATGGCGTTTGGAGGGCAATCATCTCTTCTTCCATCCAACCGACGCCTACACCAGCGGTGATGCGACCTTTGGAAAGAATATCTGCGGTAGCAAGCATTTTTGCTGTCAATAATGCAGGGCGATAGGGAAGAACCATTACAGATGTGAGTAATCTAATTCTATTAGTCACTGCCGCGACGAATGTCAAAGTTGTTAACAAGTCTAGGCAAAAACCAGAACCCGTTGTCGGATGGTTTCCCGATTCATGGTATTCGTACCTAGACTCTATAGTCTTGGGTATTACGATATGATCGCTTAATCCAAAGTGACGGAAGCCGAGATTCTCGCAGTGGGTTGAAACTTCCCTAATCCCCTCCGGAGTACCTGCAACTCGGCGTGTGCCAAAATGAAGACCGTATTCCACGTTCTCTCCCGCTATCTAAATAGTTTTCGTGCCCGAGAATCGGAAAAAGTTGACGTCATATATTTTTTTCGAGAATTATGCCTTCCTGCCGTAACTCGTTGATTTGCTCGGAAGTCTTTCCGAGACGTTCCATCAAGATCTGCTCGTTGTGTTGGCCTAAAGTTGGGGCGTCCAAAGGGATGTTGTTTGGGTGATGTTTCCACTTGATCGGCATTCCAGGGATATCCACCTCTCCATGAAGCGGATCTCTTACTGTTCTTACCGTCCCTCGTTCACGCATGTGGGAATCTTTCGTTGTATCTGCAACGGAAAGAACAGGGGCACAAGGAACGTCATTATTTTTCATCACGTCAACGGCACTTTTTATATCAGGGAATGTTTGGAGCCAGTCTTCCATGATCTTGGTAATCTCATCGCGTCGGGGCAGTCGGACAGATTCGTCACAGTAATTCGGATGGTCGATCAGGTCCTCTCGTTTCATCGCGCGGCATAAGTCTGGCCAATGGTGTAAGAATGCCATGATTACCACGTATCCTTCAGTTCCTTTAAAAACGCCGGCGGGTGCAACGAAGCCAAAATGGGATCCCTGGCGAGTTGGCTTAATTTCTCCTCCCGAGCCACTGTATGCGTGGACGTTAGCGTCGTGATAGCCATAATAGGCATCTAGAATCGAGACATCTAAGTGGTCGCCAACACCGAGTCGATCTCGTCTTCGAAGAGCCGCAAGGATCCCTAGTGCCGCGTGGACGCCGGTGCTGCAATCTCCTATCGCTGCACCGGTCAAGGCCGGAGTTTTGTCGGGTTCGCCTACCATAGAAGTTATTCCCGAATAGGCCTGCGCGATAAAGTCGTATCCGGGAGTTTTAGCTAACGGGCCGGTTTGACCAAAAGTAGAGATTGAACAGAGTACGATGTCTTTCTTGAGCTTGCAGAGGGCCTCATAGCCTAAGCCGATTGCATCCATAACACCGGGACGGAAGTTCTCCACAACCGCGTCAACTTGGGGAACGAGTTCTGCTACGAGGGAAACACCACGAGGGTCCTTAAGGTCTATGCAAAGTCCTTTTTTCCCTCTGTTTTGCTGCATGAAATAGAGACTGCGGTTGTTTTTAAAGTTAGAAATGGCTCGTGCTAGATCACCGTTGGGCGTAGGTTCTATTTTTATAATTTCCGCACCCATTTCAACTAGCATTCTGGTGCACGTCGGTCCCGCAACAGCTCGTGTCAGGTCAAGAATCTTTAGATCAGAAAGTGCGAGGTCCGTATTTTGGCTCATTGGAGTGGTACTCCCGTATAAGTTGTTTTTCCCGTTGGCTTTTTTACTTCAGGATAGATGTTAGGCGAGCTCAACCTTCTCGCCCATTGCTTTAGGTTTTTTATCGATAAGGCTCAATCACGAGGATATGGTGCGGGCCGAGGTGGAAAAGAGAGTGGGTGATCGAGGCAGAACCAAGCCCTTGCTTGTGGGTCTGGTTCTTTATCTTGAAGACCGGGGGGCGTTAAGCTTTTTTGTGGTTCAGCAATGGGATTTCGCAGACCGCTATTGCTTGGTTGGACAACGAGGCCACTTATTTCTTTTCTTGCGGGCGTGCTGGGGGCTGCAGCGTCACTTTTTGTGGTGGTAGTTTCTTTCGTAACAAATCTCCTTCGGAAACTAACCTTCGAAGAGTGTTCGGTGATACTCTGAAAGCACAATATGAAAACCAAGAGGCTCAAATGACCAAAGATTCATTCAAAATAGGTATTCAGTTGCCTCAGATTGAGGGTATGAGAGGACCTGGAGTGCGGAGCTGGGTTGAACTTCGAGATATGTCCCAGACCGCCGAAGGTATCGGTTTGGATTCCCTGTGGATCAGTGATCACCTGCTGTATCGACTGGAGGGAGAGGAACAAGGTCGAGGTTGCTGGGAAGTATGGTCCCTCTTATCTGCTCTCGCTGAGGCTACTGATCGGGTTGAACTTGGCACATTGGTATTGGCAATTGGTTGGCGAAACCCGGCTTTACTGGCGAAAATGGTCGACACCGTTGAGGAGATAAGTGACGGGCGATTGATTTTAGGCCTCGGTGCCGGGTACCACCAACTGGAATATGATGCCTTCGGTTTTCCCTTCGACTATCGAGTTAGTCGCTTTGAAGAAGCCATTCAGATCATCCACGGATTGATCAGGAATGGAGAAATCGATTTCTCGGGTCGCTTTTATTCCGCAAGGGAATGTGAGTTAAAACCGCGAGGTCCTCGGAAGACTGGGCCCCCAATCCTGATTGGCTCAACGAAACCGCGAATGCTCGGTCTC
>CAYOGP010000005.1:0-20804 GCA_964403555.1 uncultured Spirochaetales bacterium
GTTGGGCTCAATGATTACAAACAACGTAATGGCATGCGAAACCTTTGGCAATTACACGTTTGGCCCTCACCAGCGAATTGCCGCACCCTCTAACGATATTCTCCAACGTCTAAATAAACCTGCGAAAGAATGGGAAACGGGAGAAGCAATGATAGACGTGAAATTTATTTTTCCAAACAATTCTTTTGCAATAACTTCAGGAAATTCGCTTTCTCCATCGGGAGGAATGTTGTCTCAGGTTTTTCCCGGTAGATCTCCCGAAAGTTCGATAACGATTCAGAATCACATTTACCAAGAGTTGCCCGAAAATGGACCCGAAAGAGAAGCAATTAATGCGGCGATAGAAAGATTTAAATATGTTGTGCGTGAAGAAGATTATCGTGGAGGTCGGCAGATACAACTCGGCATGAACACGAAAGCGAATTCATGCTTTACTTTTGGAGAGAACGAAGTTGGTCCGCAAAACTTTCACTCTGCTCTGGACCATTTTTTGCAAGAGCCTTTGAAACGCAGGAGATTCTAGTAACGCAGAAAAGTTCTAAGGAGTGATCAAACACTTTTTTTTGGATCCGAAACTTTTTCCCCTTTGAAGGGACCGACAATATTCTTTGTTATCCAACCGCCGTAGAAACCTCCACCCTGAGCGCTAACTCGCTCTTCATTTAGGAAGCAGCGGACACGAGCGGGATAAAAAGACACGTGATTCCTAAGAGGAGAAAAACTTTCAAATGGATTTGGGTAAAACCAGGCTATCGGCAGAAGATCATCTACACTAGAAAAGTACTTGGCTACACCTTTCCATTCACATAGCGAAGATCCTTCACATGGTTTCAGCTGTTGCAGATTAATATCATTCATGGGGATGTAATAGGTAGGAGGGCTTGCTGTCTCCAAAACACGAAAAGTGTTGACCGATTCAGCGATCATCTCAGTTTCTAAAAAAACTTTTACCAGACTCTGGTCTTCTTCGATACGTGGAGGACGCGGATAGTCCCAGACAGATTCTTGGTTGACCTCAGGAGTAACAGCAAATTTCGGACGCTTTTGGCCACGAAACTTCCATGCGCTCCGCGCATTCTTCAATTGTTCCTGCAAGGAGTTTTCCAAATGTGATTTATTCATAGGTTAGAACTCTACGCTCCTATACGATCAAAAAGGCGAAGATGAATTTCGCCCTCAAGCATTTTTTCCATGACTCCGATATCCCCCCTTTTTGTTCTCCATTCGAGATAGCATTCGTAGTCTTGACGACTTTCCCATGTTTCAATTACTGCGAAATTTTGGGGCTCGTCCATATCCTGGGAGGCGTATATATCGATGCACCCACTGAAGCCCCTGGTGACCGGAAAAAGCATCTTCAGCCGTTCTCTAACATCATCGATATGTTGTGTTTGAGCCTTTAGATTCAAAAGGACCGTGCAGACCATTATTTCTAGACTCCTTCGTAATTTGCTGGCAATCTATCGTATATAATTTGGTCACAATCAGGAACTGTGAAATTTGCAATCATAATTAACTCGATCCGATTGCCTGAAACAAGTTAAATAGCTTTATCTCGCAGCCTGTTCAAAAGGAGCCTCACAATGACGTTGGAAGAAAGAATTACACGACTAGAAGACATTGAAGCGATAAAACAGTTGAAGGTAAAGTACAGCCATATATGCGATGACGATCACAATCCGGACACTATTGCTTCCGTCTTTGTCGAAGACGGTATTTGGGAGAGTCCCGATTTCGGGAAGGCTCGAGGCCACGCAGAAATTCAAGCCTTATTCCAAAAGTTTAAAGACATGTTTGATTTCTCTCAGCACAACATGATGAATCCTCTGATTGAGGTAAACGGAGATACCGCTACGGGCACTTGGTACATAATGGGTCCATGGACTCAGAGAGAAAGTGGAAAAGAAGATTGGTTCGCACTTCGTTATGACGATGACTACGTAAAGGTTGGCGGTGAGTGGAAATATAAACATCTCCGGGTCAAGTTAAGAATGACTGCGGATCGTTAGAATTTTTAAACTTTAAATTGACAACGCGTAACCTGAATGGAGAAAAAATGGCTTCAGATTATCTCCGAAGAGTTTGTGAATCTTATCAAGGAGAATCGTACGGCGAGACGCTTTTCCGAGAACTAGCTAAGAAGACAAATGATCCTGAGAGAAAATATAAGTGGCACGTTCTTGAGTGCTTAGAAACCGAGACAAAAAGCAAATTACTTCCCCTTGTACAAAAACTGGGCGGGGATAAAACAGAATCGAGCGAAAACATCGAACGCGGCATTGCTGATGCAGAAGATATGGCTACCAAGGACTGGGATGAACTTATGCGCAGTTTCGATAAAGTCTTGCCGAAATATGTCCGTTTCTTCGAAAAGCTAGAAGCATTAGCACCGATAGAAGATCGAGGCCTTCTCCGATCGGTGACCGCACATGAACTAGCAATACAGGAATTCGTAACGAAGGAACTAGAAGGAGAGAGTAGTCACTCCGTAGAAGCGGTTTTAGATCTTCTAGAAAAACCGCCTGAAAAAGAAGCCTATTAGTATTCGCTCAGTTAGCGTTCAGCTTTTCTGGGTCTAGAGGCGCTTCACTTGAAGAACCACTCAACTTTGTTGGGTCTAAAATACTTACCTCGCTTTCACCAGCTCGATATCGCACGAGCAGTTCTTCCGGATCATAAGTATGCCCGACCGGATTTGTCGCAAAAGACTCGCCACGAATGTATGCATTAGCTTCATCAGCCGTATTGAAGTGATCTACTTGAATCTCGATCCCATTTCCATCAGGATCACGGTAATACATCGATAACGTCAACACGTGGTGAATACACCAGTACGGTGTAACGCCTTTTTCCTTTTGCTCCTCATATTTTCCAAGGAACGTTTCAACGTCTGGTAGCGTAAAAGCGGCATGGTCAAAACCCACCGCATCCTCTTTTACTCCTTCGGGCTTTGGTGTTCCCATGGCATCGAGATCTACAAAGGCAAATCGATGGTGCTCTTCGTCATGAGTGATAAATGCAAGTTTGTCACTTTTCATTTGAATCTTCGCATTAAAAAAGGACTCGTACCAATTTAGCATCTCTTCAAAACGTCGAGTTCTAAAAACTATGTGAGCAAGTTTTGCCTTCATTTTATCTCCTTAAATTCGAGAATTGACAGGAAACTATAAATCCCGTGCATTTGCAACAGTTGCATAGGGGTTACTCAAAGCAGACATAAAAGCTGCATGAACATCTGCGGCATCAAGTGCTCGACCCTCGTGTTCGAGGTTTCGAGTTGCACAAGCGTCTTGAGCGACGTTACAGACAAAACCGTGATCAAAAGCCGCGCGGACTGTTGCATCAACACACATGTGACTCATCGCGCCGCAGATAGTCACCTCTTCAACGCCAGCTTTCGATAAAGATTGGTACAACTCAGTACCTCTAAAAGCGTTTGGGAAGTTTTTTGGGATTACCGGTTCTGTTCCAGACGGAGCTACTCGGTCATGAATTTCGACACCTGGGGTATCAGGCAAAAAGAAACTAGCACCTGGCCGGACAGAGAAATGTTGAATATGAAAAGCTAAAGCGTCGTTTTCTCGAAAGGAATTAAGAAGTTCCGCGGCTCGCTGAGAAGCCTCTTCCATTCCTACTAGCTCCATCGCGCCTCCGGGAAAATAATCATTTTGAATATCTATAAGAAGTAATGCCGAAGCCATGTCGTTTCTTACTCCGTTTCATTCTATTAAGAATTCTACCCGAACAGCATCCTAGGTTGGGTAGAATCGGCTTGATGACTATTTTATTGCCACAGCTCTCCCGAGCTCAAGTCTTATTTATACCTACTTTCCTCTGCCTCGCTCTAAGCTCATGTAATGACCCTCTCAGTAATAAACTTGTCCCATCGCCGACTTTAGCGCCTGGGCATGTGGTTCGTATTCAATTAGAAGCTCTACAAAACAACGATACTAAGGATAAGGGTATTGCTGTAGCTTTTCGTTTTGCTTCACCGGAGAACAAGCGCTCGACTGGTCCTTTAGAACGATTCGCTCGCATGCTCAAAGAGGAACCGTACCAGGTCTTATTAAACCATGAGAAAGTTACCTACGGTCCAGTAGAACTTATTGGAGGTGGTGTGCAGCAACGAATTATCTTGCATACAAAAAACGGGATTTATCAATTTGTATTTGAACTTTCACGTAGAAAGGTAGAACCATGTTTAGGATGCTGGTTAACTGATTCTGTGCTTGTCGAAAACTTTAAACCTGTCCAAATCTGATCCCATTTCTTAGCAACAACTTCGATTACGAGGTCGTCATCGCACGACCTTGATCGAGAAGTTCAGCTTTATCGGGAGCCGGAGGAACAAGAACACCTCTTTTGCTCGCCGGCCGATTCGAAATCGTTTGGATCCACCGTTCTAAATTATCAAGACCAACAGTTTCAACTCCAGCCCACTCGTGTCGTCTAACCCATGACCAGTTGGCGATATCTGCAATTGAGTATTCCCCCGCAAGAAACTCACGATCGGCTAAATGGTGGTTTAAAACCTCGTAGAGTCGACGCGTCTCGTTGCAATAACGATCAATCGCGGGTTGAAGCGCTTCTGGGAAGTAACGAACGAAGACAACTGCCTGTCCCTGCATCGGTCCAATACCAGCCATTTGAAACATTAACCATTGTAAAACCTCCATACGGGCTTTCTTTTCAGAAGGAAGTAACCTTCCAGCTTTTTCGGCGAGATAAATAAGAATTGCGCCCGATTCAAAAACCGTAAGATCTTTTTCATCTCGATCTATAATCACGGGAATCCGACCATTAGGATTCATCTTCAAAAATTTTGGCGTGCTTTGTTCGTTGCTTGATAGGTCTATTAAGTGTGTTCGATAGGAGAGATCTAATTCCTCCAAAGTTACAGAGACCTTCCACCCGTTAGGTGTCGGGGAAGTGTAAAAATCAATCATTTGCAACTCCTTTTTCTTGCAATGAGAAAGAGCGAGCGGATCACCTAGCTTATTAACCAAGTCCGAATGATGATTGCAATAGCCGATAACCCCGAGACTATTAATACGCAGGGTCTTAGCCTTCCCGCATCTACCCACTTCGCTCCATAAGAAGAAGCCAAAAATCCGATAATTACTCCGGGGATCATAAAGCAGGTTAATTTAATCTCTTCTAGACCAAAACGTCCTATGGCACTTAGCGCTGTGAGAGAGACGATCGCGCCAAGTACGAACATAGCAGCAAGAGATGAGCGCATCGTTGGTCCCGTAGCGTGCTGATAAAGAAGGGCCAAAGGCGGACCACCAATTGACGAAATTGTTCCCATTAATCCAGCTGCAAAACCAGCGATAGTTGAATTCCGAGGCGTTGGACTCACTCTCCGGCCCAATGCACTCAAACCCACGGAGAAGATAATTATTGCTGCAAAAATAAGGTCATAACTTCTTTGCGTGAGAAATGTTAAGACAATAGCTGCAACAAATGTTCCTGGTATTCTGCCAACCATTACATAAGCTACACCTCGTATATCGATTGACTGTCGCTCACGTCGAACCATTAATAACGTATTGACCAAAGCGGTTGCGAGCATAGGTCCTGGAAAAAAGTTCGGGTTTAATAGAAGAAGAAAAGGACCGGAAACGAGAGCTAAACCAAATCCAACGGAAGACTGCACAAAAGATGCGGCTGCCATGGCGACAACAACGATTGCGATATCAAATTCTGATAATACAGGTGTCACGAATTCATTTAGTTCCGAGTTTAAGCAAGACGAGTCATACTCATACCTAGAATAGCCAAAAAGATTTAGGCAGGTTGGACAGAAATCCTATAGCTTAGTTTCAAAACCCAGACACTAGTTCGCGCCTTTTGGAGCAATAACCTAGCTTTTATGTGGTTTGCAGGCGGTGAAATTGATCATACCAACCTCAAGTCGATCAACGAACGTTTTAGCTATTTATTAATATGGTGATTTAGTTCGTACTTAATTTCGAGTGTAGAGGAGAAACGAGATGAAAAACCGTAAACTTCCCACATCGTGATCAAGAAAGAAAGCGGACTTTCGGAAGTAGACGGGAACTTTCTCGAGTGGACCCGCTGGAGGAACTCGGACGCTCCCACTTTAATTTTCCTTCATGAGGGACTGGGAAGCGTGTCTCTCTGGCGAGACTTCCCCCGAGACCTAGCTATCGCGACGGGATGGTCAGCGATAGCATTCTCTCGATCCGGATACGGCAAATCAGACCCCTGCCACCTGCCCAGGAAGATCACGTATATGCATCGAGAAGGGGAGGTCGTTTTACCTAAGTTCCTAACTCGTATGGGAATTGAAGACTATGTTCCTATCGGACATTCCGATGGTGGCTCCATCGCACTCATTCATGCGGGTAGCAATCCTGACAGTCGTTTACGAGGAGTCATAACGGAAGCGGCTCACGTCTTTAATGAAGAAATTTGCGTTCAGTCTGTAGAAGCAATACGTGACCAGTATGAAAGCGGGGACCTAAAAAACCGGCTTGAGAGGCATCACGGAGAGAACACGGATTGCGCCTTCTATGGTTGGTGTGACACCTGGCTTCATCCGGACTTTCGTACATGGAATGTAGAGAATTACCTCGCGAACATAGAAGTCCCGTGTCTAGCAATCCAGGGAAAAGACGATAACTACGGAACGCTACGCCAAATAGAGGCTATCTCTTCAGGAACAAGAGGCCGGTGCGAGACCTTTATACCCTCCAAAGTTGGACATGCACCTCACAACGATCGTCCAGATCTGATCTGCGAACGGATGGCCCTATTTATTAAATCATTGTCGTAAGAAGCAACTATAAGATTAAGCTTTTCAGTTCCGTTTTTGACGTTTACTCCCAGTACCAGACTTTCTCACCCATTAAATCGATCGCCAGAAATCCGACGCGACGAAACTTCGCGCCCGCCATCTTATGAGGCGTCTCGCAACGCCGTATTGGCAAAAATTGAGTGCTATCGCTCTCTTCCTTAAGCCCAGTCGGCCACCAATCCGGGTTATCTCCAGACCAAACGACCTCACCTAGATCGACCGGCTTACATCGCTCAAGCAAACTACTTTCATCGCCTTTCGGTATCTCAAAAAAAAGCCAAATTTGATTCGTCTTGCGATTATGGCGCTCGATGATCTGGTAAGCCGAATCGGGAATGAATCGAGGAAGCCATCCGCGACCTACTGCCCCATCATCCCCAGCCGCGCGCATATCTGCGTAACGCGTCTCGGCGTGATCTGGCCGTGACCCGCATGTGCTCGGCAATCCCATAGACGTTCCTACCGCGAAAAGAACTACCGCGAAAAGGACAGCAAGACCGCGAGCTACAGCTCTCTTTTTCTTACGCAGGTGGAGCCTCAACAAGAATGAACTGAGGATCCATAGCTTGTTCCCGCGTAGAGATCATCGCCTGATATTCTGGGGACTGGTACCAGCTGCGAGCGGTTTCTATGTCTGGAAATTCAATGACCAGAGCAATATCGCCGGACAAATCGCCGACTAGCGTTTCCGCCACTGCGCCTCGCACTAAGACTTTTGCTCCAGCTGCGGCAAGTGTAGGACCAGCCCCAGCAGCATATTCTTGCATTTTTCCCTGATCGATTACCTTATTAACTGCGATTAAGTATGCCGCCATTTTTCCCTCCTGCGATAGTTGATTAAGAGCACTTTCAGCTCATTTCCCCTAATTACGTTCCAGCACAAGACTTAGAGTAACTCGGACCGCGACGCAATTGGTTTAAGACTACAATTCAGCCACAGTTTTATGTACGGATTCAAGCCAAACCTCGTACTCAAGCACGGTTTCCGCTGTAATTCGACTCGGCATTTTAGCCGTGCCGAAGGCTAGATGTGGCGGAACACGCACCCGCCTATACCCGCCTGAGCGCATACCGATGAGGGCCTTAGATACTCCCGGGACGATTCCTCTAGACCCCATCCAAACTTTCTGAGATTTTCGCTCCTGTACGAGGCGACCATCCAGGGACACCGAACAAAAGAAATGGATCAGGTCACCGTTTTCAACACCTGGACCAGATCCAACCTTCTCCTCTAATATCTCTATATCGTCTCTCAGATTTCCTCCTTGCCTGATTTTCCATCGGTTTATGACCCATGAGAAAATCAGGTAGATGCTAACCTGCCTCGTCTGCAGGACATAAAGAGAGTAACAGTTGGCGAAAAATTCCGGCTTTTTATCAAAAATCAATGTTCTTGACCTCACTCGAGTTGTGGCAGGGCCTACATGCACCCGAGCCTTGGCCGATCTCGGAGCGAACGTTATCAAGATTGAGCCTCCTGACGGAGATCTTCTACGACGTGCTGTTCCCAGAGTAGGAGGGATCGCCGTCGCCTTTACGCAACAAAATGTTGGTAAGCGCTTTGCCTCGATCGACATTAAAAAACCAGGTGCGGTGGAGCTTCTGCTGCGAATCGCAAGCCAATGCGATGTTTTTGTTGAAAACTTCCGAGGCGGAGTCGCCAAACACCTAGGTGTAGGCTTTGAGGCAATAAGAGCCGTCCGGCCCGACGTTATTTATTGTTCGATTTCTGGATACGGCCAAACCGGGTCTGCGTCAAACCGAAGGGCTTACGCACCCGTAGTTCACGCTGAAGCCGGGCTTATTCACTATAAAGCCGAGCAGCGGGGGACGGAGCCTCTCCCAGAGCCTGTCAGTCACGCCGACATAGCCGTAGGAATGCAGGCAGCCCAGGGAATCTTAGCTGCACTTTTTAACCGGGAACGAACTGGAGAGGGAACCTATATTGATGCCTGTATGGCCGAATCAATGCTATTTGCCAACGAATGGACGGCTACAGAAATAAATGGTGGCGTCGATTGGGATAAATCAATTTTTCGACCCGGAAAAGCTGCAATCGTTCAGGTCGGAGATGGTACTTGGGTGCAAATTCCGGGCAGCCCAGCAGGAACTCTTCCAGGAATAGCGCGCTTAAGAAATCAACCCGAACTCCTAGACGATCCACGGTTTGATACGTTGGAGCATCGGAACCACCACCTCGAAGATTGCCTAGAAGTCATAAAGAGACTTGTTAAGGAATACCCTGACTTTCAATCCTTCGAGAAGGCTATATCCAACAACATGAGGCTGCCCGTCGGGGAAATCATCTCCCTATCAGAAGTGCCCAATTCCGAGTGGGCTCGCGAGCGTGAGGCGTTCATAGAAGTCTCCTCTGGTGAAAAGGGCGAAACCGTCCTAATGAACCGAGGTCCCCTTAGATTCTCGAATGCATCCTTTGGGCCCCAGAATGGAGGGAAAAAGTTGGGTGCTGATAACCATACGATCATGAAAGAGATCATTCATGCTACGGACGAAGAAATCGCGGGTTGGGACCGGCAAGGTCTTCTAGCATACGAAACTGAGGAAGCTACGAAATCTCCTTGGACCTAAGGCTTCGCTTCGTATATCAAGTTGAATGGCGTCTCGGCTGCCCGACGAAACTGGGAGAACCCCCCTCCCGTAACGACTTCACGAATTCTTTTTTCGCCAGCTTGCGCCCCTAGAGCAAGGCCCACTTCCTGAGAAAGGGAAGCAGGGGTACAAATCATTGTTGAGGCCGAATAGTAAAGTCGCCCTACGGTATTTAGGTTTTCTTCAAGCGTATCGTTTGCAAAGGGTTCGACTATAAGCCAGCTTCCATCAGAATCCATTGTGCTCAAAACATGCGAAGATGTTCCTTGAGGATCTCCCATGTCGTGGAGACAATCGAAGCAAGTTACTAGGTCGTAGCCGCTGCCTGGGAAATCCTTTGCCGATGCGACTTCAAACTTTACACGTCCTTCTAAACCCGCCTCAGCTGCTAGGCGGTTGGCTCGGTCTACTGACGGAGCATGGAAATCAAATCCGACAAAAGAGCTCTTAGGGAACGCCTGACCCATAATGATGGTAGTAATTCCGTGGCCGCAACCTACATCGGCCACTGTTGCCCCACGCAGTAGCTTTTCTTCAACTCCTTCGAGAGCTGGTATCCAAGCCTGAACTAAATTTGCTGCATAACCTGGACGGAAAAAACGTTCAACTCCACAGAACATCATCGGATCATGTTCACCCCAGCCTACGCCCTTACCCGTTTTAAAAGCTTCTGTAACCTTCTCTTCCGATCGATGAACAGAAGAAGCGACGTAGAAAAGCCCCGCGAGATCAGGACCGTTTGGATCCGCTAGAGCAAATGCCGCCTCGTCTGACATTGAATAACGATCAGTCTCTGGGTCGTGTATGACATACTCTCCTACTGTTTGAGATGCCAGCCACTCGCGTACGTTTCTCTCTGCGGTATCCGTTTCTCTAGCTAACTCAGTGGAAGTAAGACCTTGAGGGTGCTTGGCCAAAGTTTTATAAAGTCCAAGCTTATCGCCAACCACAACCAGTGCAGCATGGTAGGTAGCCGCAGCTTCATTCAGGGCACGGTTCATGAAATTTCCTAGCTTTTCTTCATCCATCTTATTCTCCTAATTGGAAACAAGTTTGTAAAATATTCACGACGGTTCGTTCGAAATCTTGTCATCTTACTTACTAGTCTGTAATCGGAACGATCCCTAAAACGACCGAGGTATTACCTACGCTCCGCGTAATATGGCCCTTACCTTGGGTATCTTCCGCAAAGATAACTGCTCCGGGAAAAAGGCGCTTTACTTCTCCATCAGAAGTTTCCAGCTCAATTTCTCCTCCGAATAAAAGGACATATTGCCGACGCGGAGCATTATGCCATTCGTAATTCCAATTACGTGGGGCTTCGATAAAAGTAAAATTCGTTGCGGACTCACTTGTAGATCTCTTGATCTCGCTCGTGGCTTCGCGATCGGCTTTACAATCTACCGAGATCGTCTCCAAATGTGAATCACCTAAATCATCATGATAGATCCGTGTATATTCAGCCAATTTTTGAATCCTCCTTCTCTTGAGCATGTATAAATGTATCTGGATCGAAACTCGACATTTCTCGAGCTAAAACTTGTGAAAGTGCATTCACATTAAGTTTCGATCCTGTAGCCGCGCGCGCAGGTTTATCTAACAGGAGTTTCGCAAATTTCACACTCTCGTTCGCCAACTCTTTCTCCTCGAAGATTCGATTTATCATTCCCCAACGCTCTAACTCTTCAGCCTTGTATCGATTACAAGTCAAGATGACTTCCTTCGCTCGGACTGCTCCTATCGACGAATAGAGGCGAGCCGTAGAACCCATACTTAGAGGTACTCCGAGATCTACTTCAGGAAACCAATATTGAGCACCGGGTATAGAGAAGTGAAAGTCACACGCAAGCGCGAGCCCCCAACCTCCTCCTACTGCAAACCCATTTACGGCCGCAATCGTCAACTGCTCAAGATTCTCTAACATGCCAAACGTTCTGCTTATCAGGCGAATTCGGCGACTCCTAGCTCGCGCAAATATCCTTTTTTGCTCTGCTGGCTCAGTAATATTTTTGACGATTGACAAATCGGCGCCTGCGCAGAAAGTATTACCCGTTCCTGTAACAATCACGGTACGGGTCCTCCCATCGTCTCTCAGGATTCTCACAATATCTTCGAATTCTTCTAGCATCGATTCGTTAATGGGATTTCTTTTTTCGGGCCGGTTAAGTGTAATTGTCGCTATTTCGTCCGAACGGTCGAACAGGAAATTGTCGTACATAAAGTGCTCCTTTGCAAAAAGGGCGTGGTGGAACGTCGATAAAACACGGTATTCGATCTGTGTGTTTATTGCCCTTCGCAATGAGTACACAGTACCTAAGACAGGATTGTCAACCTAGCGCTTGCTTTAAGGCCACTCGAATCTCTCGATTGTAGGCGACAAGGAGAACCAATCTTAAGGAACTCTTAGTAGTTGGAAAGCTAGTAATTGTCTCTATCGCTATCTCAGAAGCCTGTTTAAGTGGATATCCGAAGACACCGCAACTTATAGCCGGAAACGCGATCGTTTTAAAATCGTTTTTTTCGGCGAGAGCCAAACAACCGCGATAGCAATTTCTTAGTGCTTTTCCTTCTTCTTTTCGTCCACCCTTCCATACGGGGCCCACGGTATGAATTACGAAGGCTGACGGAAGTTCGAAACCAGGTGTTATACGGCACTCACCCGTTGAACAACGTATTCCAGGAGGATTCTCTTTAATATCTTTACAGGCAGCAAGAAGTTCAGGACCGGCGGCGCGATGGATTGCACCATCGACTCCTCCTCCTCCAAGCAATTGTTCATTCGCGGCGTTAACAATGACGTCAGTCTTAAGTATCGTAATATCGCCTTGTATTATTTGTATACGAATCAATTTTCTTTCCTGATGGATGAACTCGAGTTAGCATGCTGAAAGACTACCTATTTCTAAAAGAGTACAAATTCTGAAACAGAATGAATTCCCTGAAGACTACTTTGATCGTATTGACACGAGACCTGATATAGAATTTTATCAATCTCCCCGTTTAGTTGCTCACATAGATGATCTCACAGTGCAGGCCTTAACCGAAAGCTACAGGCAATTATTACCCGAATCGGGAGTTCTTCTAGACCTAATGTCGTCCTGGATTTCCCACCTTCCCACTGATATATCCTATTCTCGTGTATCTGGATTGGGCATGAATCAAGTCGAGCTCGATTCTAATAGTCAGCTCGATCACAAAACAGTTCAAGATCTCAACCAAACTCCTACTCTTCCATATCCCGATAATACGTTTCACGCGGTACTCAAAGCTGTATCGATTCAATACTTAACTCGGCCGATAGAAGTCTTTTCAGAGGTTGCGCGAGTACTAAAGCCGAAAGGAATCTTCGTCGTATCGACTTCTCATAGAATGTTTCCCACCAAGGCTATTCGCGCATGGCATATACTTTCTTCTACGGAGAGGATCAAATTGATAACGCGCTATTTCGAAATTTCTGATGGGTTCTCTAAGGTAGAGTTTCTAGATCACTCGCCCCCTAAGCCGGCAGATCCTTTATGGCTGGTCGTTGGGACAAAAGGGTAGACATGTATCATAAGGATTCTAGGCTCAGGAACGGGACGAACATTGCCCAGAGCAGTTTTTAGGGAGTTCGGAAAAGAGTGACTGCTTTATTTTTATTCCTTGCCTTAGGGTTTGCCGTCCTTCTCGGGGGAGGCGAAGCTCTCGTCAGAGGAGCAACTCGACTTTCAAGATCCTTGCAGATCTCCCCCTTAATTATCGGTCTCACCGTTGTCGCATTTGGTACCAGCCTCCCTGAGTTTGCCGTTAACCTTATTGCTTCGGTCACGGGCTCTACCGAGATGGCTTTTGGCAATGTGATGGGTTCAAATATGGCGAATATTGGCCTGATTGCCGCGCTTACGGCTCTCGTTTTGCCGCTCAAAATCAGCCCCAAAATTGCCACTATCGAAATGCCGTTTTTGTTCTTACTCACGTCTATAACGTTGATCCTTGCTTTCTTTCCAAACCCGGGCGAATTCGGCCGTGTAGAAGGTGCTGTTCTAGTCGGACTCCTTATCGTTTTTCTTTACCGAACAATAAAGCAGGGACGAAATGACCCGAAAGAAGTATATGGTCGCCAAAAAGACTCTTCGAACGCAAATACACACCTTTTGAAAAACATAGGATTCATAATCGTTGGAGTGATCGCCCTAATCCTTGGTGCGCACTTAATCGTGGTTGGTGGACAGGGTCTAGCAGAACATTTTGGAATTCCTGAGTCTATTATCGGCTTGGCAGTTTTAGCTGTTGGCACAAGTCTTCCCGAACTTACGGCGTCTCTGGTATCCGCATTCCGTGGCCATCCTGATCTTGCCATAGGAAATATCATCGGTTCGAATGTCTTGAATATCACTTTCGTACTCGGTGTTGTAGCGCTCGTTCATCCCGTAGCTATTCCGTCAGAAGTTTTTGCGAATGTAGTTAAGGGGGGGGTTGCAGATATAATTGCCGTACTTATTCTGACGTTTGTTCTATGGGCGATAATTTTTTGGCGACCCGAATTACGCAGGAGTCATGGACTATTTCTTCTCGTTTTTTATATCGGGTACATAGTTTGGCGTGTTGATCCTTTAACCTTTTAGATCACTTCTTCGATCCGGAATAATTTTCCTCTGCGATTCTTTTTTGGGTTGCTGCCCATTTGCAAATTTGACATTGGGTCAAATCGTGTCCGCGAGCAGGGCAATACTCTCTTCCAAAATATATTATTTGCAAGTGAAGCTTATTCCATTTCATTTCTGGAAAAATTTGTTTTAAATCTCTTTCAGTCCGCTCAACGGTTTTGCCTCGCGATAATCCCCAACGACCAGCGAGTCTGTGAATATGGGTATCTACGGGGAACGCTGGAAATCCGAATGCCTGGGACATTACGACACTAGCTGTCTTATGACCAACTCCCGGTAACTTCTCCAAATCCTTGAACGTATCGGGTACCCGACCGTTGTACTCATCTTCAATAATCTTTGCCAAACGCGAAAGCGCACGTGATTTTTGGGGTGCTAGACCACAGGACTTTATAAATGGCAAGATGTCTTTATCGCTCATATTACTCATTGCTTTGGAGTTAGGCGCTCTCTTGAAAAGGTCTGGTGTCACAAGATTGACCCGCACATCTGTACACTGAGCGGAAAGAAGCACCGCCACTAACAGTGTAAAAGCATCGTTGTGCTCTAAGGGTATCGGAGGCTCAGGATACAACTCGTCCAGAATTTTCTGAATTCGTCGCGCCTTCTCAGCTCTTTTCATTTATGCACCGTATTTTTCCCTTTAGAGCCTTAAGCCACTACGGAATAAGAAGAATTTTTCCGATGTTTTTGCGATCATGTAAAAATTGATGAGCTTGACTCGCCTGCTCTAATGGAAAACGTGCCGCGATTATTGGCCGAAGCGAACCTTCTGTACACCAGCAAAGGACTTCTTCCATCCATGAAGAAACTCGTTCCGGTTCTTCCCATAAACGGCCAAGATTCACACCAAAGACGCCTTTATTTGCATTAATTAAGCGAGTCGCTTTAAAACGAGTTCTGAGCGTACTTACCAAGGAAGGGCCCATCTTTAACAAGCTTCGACGCCGGCCGGTTACCATTGAAGAGTTGCCGTACATGCCTAGACGTCCGGTTCTCGAAAGACATTGGTAGCTTCTCTCAAAGGATTTACCACCTACTGCGTCTAAAGCGAGTTCGACACCTTTCCCACTAGTTAAATTGCGAACTTGTTTTACGAAATCTTGATCTTTATAATCGATACAATGATCAAAGCCTAACTCCCGTAACTTTTCGTGCTTTTCTTTACTTGCAGCTCCAATTATCTGTGCGCCAAATCTTTTTGACATTTGAAGAACTGCTAAGCCTACTCCTCCCCCTGCCGAGTGAACCAGAACAGTGTCTGCCTTCTTCAATCCGCCCATTACTACCAATAGTTGATACGCGGTTAGATAGTTTACGGGAAGAGCTGCTCCACTCTCCGCATTGAGGCCTGAGGGTCTCGAGAAAACTTGGACTTCCGGACAGCAAACCACATCGGAATGTCCCCCAAATCGAGTTAGAGCAAGGACATTTCTACCTAGCCAATCTGTTTCGACTCCATTGCCAACAGCATCAACTCGACCAGAGACCTCATAACCCATCACTACAGGCAATTTAGGTCGATCAGGATACAAACCAACTCTTGCTAAAACGTCTGAGAAATTAAGGCCCGTGGCCTCAACTCGAATTCGAAGTTCCCCGTCTTGTGGGAGAGGATCCTCGCTCTCGCGGATTTCTAGGCGTTCGGGCGTACCTTCGCGGGTAATCCATACTTGGCGCAAAAATTACTCCTCTTTGACTAAAGAGAAAACTTTACTTCCCTATGCTTTTACCAACCATTTAAACACAGGAAAGATGTTAGGAGAAAAGAACTTCCTAAAGGGTTTAAGAATCATCATTTCGTTGCCGAAAGAATAAGAAATATATCCTGTACGGTAAAAAAGCGACAAGCTTCATCAGATATGTAAAACGCTTAGGAAAATGAATCTCAAATTTTCGGGAATTCAGTCCTGAAGAAATCCTCTTCGCTGCTTTCTCTGCCGTAATTCGAAACGGCATATAAAATTCATTCTTATCCGTAAGCCTGCTCTCTACAAAACCCGGATTAATCAGTTTTATGTCAATGCTCTTCCCATATTCTGCTTTCAGGGATTCGACAAGATGTATGAGTCCCGCTTTACTAGATCCATATGGTTGACTTCCCGGAAGTCCGACATACCCAGCTGCGCTTGCACAGATGGCCAACTGACTTCTCTGATTTTGCGAACGAAGAACTGGAACAACTACCTCCAAAATATTAAATACAGATAATAGATTTGTTTCGATAATTTTACGGACGGTTGATAGTTCTAGATTTCCAAGCTTCATCGGTTGATAAACCGCTGACATGATTACAACTCTATCGATCTCTCCCCAACTATTCGCAAGTTCTCGTGATACTTCTTGAATTCTTGCTGAATTATTTACATCTAGAGGAAACACCAAATGATGTTTGTAAGAGAGACTACTTTTGAGATGGTTTAGTGCTTCCTCATTTCTTGCTGAAAGGGCCAGTCGATAGCCTTGTGAATCGAGCTCAATAGCAAGCGCTTTTCCAATTCCAGAACTTGCCCCCAAAATCCAAACTTTCGGAAGATGTAAAGCCATATTAAATTTTCTGCATAAAAAGAGTTAGCTCCGCAACCTTGAAACCAAATTTTTTCAAATATGAACGATTTATTACGACGTCTCCGGGAAGAGCCCACATCCAGTCATCAAATTTTAAACGGTACGTGGTATCCGAGACTGGTACATCCATCTCGTAGGACCAATAAATCGCATTTCCGAAAGATTTCCCCTTGGCGATTCCAATAATATCGCCAGCGGTGCCTTCATATTCTAGTGGTCCAGACTTTTTTATAATCCAAGTCCGCATCTGCGTTTCTCCCGTTCCATGGTAAAGAAACTTCTCTTCTAGAATGCATTGGCCGTCTTCCCACGAAGCCAACATATCTGCTTCAAAGCGAGTAATAACATTACCTCTTCTATCTTGAATTAGTCCCCAAGCTTTTATTGGCCCATTGAAGTAGCTTTCGATTGAAAGACGCGGCTCCAAATCAAGGTATTTTGCTCCATCGATACCTCCACCACAGGCACTAAACAAGAAAGACATTACTATCACTCCTAATCTCATAATTATATTTCCCTCGGTAAATTTGACGAATAAAACAGAATAACCAAAAAGCTACAACCATCTTAGTGAGCGAAGGAATCAAAGCGTAGACTGTGCTTAGGTGTGCTGTCACGTTTGGTCCGTTCTCACCTCCAGGTTCATAACCTAAAATGCTAAGCAGCGGTAAGGAAAAACCACTTGCGACCGCCAGAGACAACTTTCCTAAAAACGTTAGTCCTGAAAAATAGCGTGAAGCGGCATCTTGATGATCTAAGCGTGAGATTCGATCCGCAACAATTGAAGGCGGGAGTGTAAGGTCACCACCAAGAGCCATTCCCGAGAATACGCATACAGCGGAAAAAAATTGTACCTCGCCTGTAGACAGCCCAAAAGCCCAGATAAACGTAAGAGAAGCAACGAGCATGCTTACAAGCCAAGCGTTTAGTTTTCCAATACGATTTGATAAAAACTGCCAAAATGGCATCGAAATGACACCACTTAAAAAATAAAGAAGCAGGAAGACACCCAAGTACGCCTTGGCATCCAGCCTGTCTGATACAAAAAATACAACGAGGATTGCGGGAATCGAGCTAGCAAAACTATTTATCAAATAAATGCTAAAGAACTGACGGTTCCAGGTTGTATTGAAGATGGGTCGTTTTTCATTGCTCTTGGGCTTTTTCGGTTTATCTGTCTTCGCACGTTTCATCCAAGACAGAAACACTAAACCGCAGATTACAAGAAGAGGCACAAAGAAAATTGTAATCCAATGAAATGCTTGTTCTTCTCTATTTACATTCGCAAGGATGGTTGGAGCGATCGATGCAACCAACAAGCCGAGCAGACCTGCCGCTTCCCTCCAGCTGACTATTCGAGTCCTTTCTTTTTCATCTGCTTTCCAAAGCCCACCAAGAGCCTGAAAATTGATACTGGCAACACTAAATCCTGTAGTGCAAAGGATCAAGCTCGCAACTAACCAGGGAATCGTAAGCGATTGAACGGGATGAAATAGCATCCAAAACCCAATACCTAGTAACACTAGTCCGAATACTATTATTGTGGAACGCCACTCATGAAACCGATCACTAAGCGCTCCTATAAGAGGATCCTGTATTGCATCAATACCCCGTACGAGCAAAAGAATTAGCCCTAGTACAGAAATTGAGATACCGAATGTTCGAGCATAAAATTCCGGAGCGTGTACATATATGGGTAAGCCTGCAAAGGCGAGTGGGAAACCTAGTGCGCTATAGGCCAAAAGATGGGCCCTTTTATATCGGCCGTCGAACGAAATTAACAAAAGGCTTCAGATATTTTAGACATGGCGCAACTCTACTTGCATCACGTTAGTTTGCTTTACCTGGAAAGCTGCAGCGCAATAAGACAGGTAGAATTTCCAGAAACGCCTGAATTGAGCATCAAAGCCACGCTTGTTAATTGAATCGCTCTGAGTTTCAAAATTCTTTAACCAATCATTCAGAGTGCGAACATAATCCTCACCAAATTCGATTTTATTTGTGATTTTTAATCCCGCTTTTCTTGCTAAATTCTCAAATACTTTCGGGCTAGGTAGCATTCCTCCTGGAAATACATAGCTCCGGATCGCGTCCCCGGTTTTTCGATATCGCTCAAATTCACTATCTTGAATTGTTATCGTCTGGATAATTGCATTTCCGCTCTTTGCTAGCAGAGATTTCAATTTTCGAAAAAATGTATCCCAATATTGTTCACCAACGGCTTCAAACATCTCAATAGAAACGATTGAATCAAACGAACCGTTGATATCGCGATAGTCTTGTAGAAACAGATTTGCACTTTCTCGATCTTTTAATCGTGAAGTAGCGTAAGCATATTGTGCCGGAGAAACCGTCACGCCCGTAACTTCGCTATTCGTGCGATTTAAACAACGCTCTAAGAATCCTCCCCACCCACATCCAACTTCGAGAACACTTTTCGCATTCGAATTTATTAACTCTATTATTCGGTCATATTTGTGCAGTTGTGCTTTTTGAAGGTCAGTCGTTGAATCTTCGAATAACGCGCATGAGTAAGTCATCGTTGGATCAAGCCATAAACTATAGAACTCGTTCCCTAGATCATAGTGCGAGAGAATATTTTTCCGGCTCCCGGCTCTCGTATTACGATTCAGAAGATATGAAAATCGGTGAATAAATTTCCATAAAGCTGAACCCGAAATATACTTTCGCAGGACTCGCTTATTTAATAACGCGCACTCGAGCAGTTTTGCTATGTCGGGGCTGTCCCACATATTTGACCAATAATCTTTAGCAAATGCAATATCTCCATGTAACGCGAGGTTAGAGAAGACTTTCTCGTCATGTATTTGGAGTAGTGCCCGCGGGCCTGATTGCTGCCCTCTAAAGACATAACGCGACCCTCCTGACAGTTCCAGTTCGAGCTCTCCAAACTCTAACTTTTCGAGGCGCCGTAGAACCGTTCTTGTAGATGATTTCATTTAACAAGCTTTCTTAATATGTGGAGATAGGACTTTAGTTCAAAATGCATCGTGATTCCGCAAGATTTGAAAATCATATGAGATCATGTTAATGATCCATCTGATAGCTTTAAATCTCTACGTTCAATCGCATAGAACCTATACACAATGAGCGGGACCGCGTGAAAATAGCAATTATCGGAACAGGTATCTCAGGCCTCTCCACGGCTTTTTTACTCCAGCCGTACCATGAGATCACGGTTTACGAAAAGAACGACTACTTAGGAGGGCATAGCTGCACAATCGAAGTTGAAACTGAAGGGGGCAAGATTCCAGTAGACATTGGCTTTATTGTATTCAATAAAGAAAATTATCCGAATTTGAGCTCAATGTTCTCTTATTTAAAGATACCGATCGCAAGAAGTAGTATGTCTTTTGGAGTTAGTATTGATGACGGCTGGCTAGAATACGGTACCGAACGGCTCTTGGATATAATTTCCCAACCTAGAAATCTTATCCGGCCTCAATTTATTCGTATGATCCTAGACATCTATCGATTCAACGCACTTGCGAAGAAATATGTGCAAGAGAATTTGGAATGTTCTATTAGAGAATGTATTGCAGACTTGAATCTCGGAGAGTGGTTCACTCAATACTATCTTCTCCCCATGTCCGGTGCTATTTGGAGTACGCCTAGTAGCCGGATGTTAGAATTCCCGGCAGATACATTAATAGAGTTTTTTGATAACCATGGGTTGCTGTCTATTAGCGAACAGCCACAGTGGTATACCATTGAAGGCGGAAGTAGAGAGTACGTACAGCGGCTATCCGAACCTTTCAGCCATCGCATACAACTGGGAAGAAATGTAAAATGCATATCGCGATCTGAAGGACTGCTTACTTTAACTGAAGACGATGGAACGCAAGATCAGTTTGATCAAATTGTTTTGGCCTGCCATAGTGATCAGGCTCTTCAGTTAATAGAAAAACCAACTCTGCAAGAAGAAAATATCCTCGGCAGCGTAAAGTACCAGAGCAACAGAGTTGTACTCCACGAAGACATTAGCTTTATGTCCAAAAGAAAGCGCTCTTGGTCAAGTTGGATGTATCTTGGTAACCGGCAACACAAAGATGACGAACCAATAAGCCTAAGCTACTGGATGAATAACTTGCAACCGCTTAAAACATCTCGCCCTTTCATTGTTACCCTCAATCCAG
>CAYOGP010000006.1:0-20274 GCA_964403555.1 uncultured Spirochaetales bacterium
CGAGTGGGTCCATTGCTTTGCCACGTCTTCATCTACCAAAGTGGCCAGACTGGCTTGGCCTATTTTATTCACCGTCTCGGCACGGCCGGGTTGTTTATATATTGCTAGCCGAGCATCAACGAGTTCGTCGGTGATGCTGTGGTCTTCGTGGACAAGCCAGCGAAGGCGCTGACGGATCGCGTCTCGAGTAGGTAGGCCGGTCGCTTTTTTAGTAAGCTCCCTAAACTCAATAAAATCTTGGCGCCCAAGCTCGTCGGGCGGAAGTAACATGCCTGTGTTCATCACGATCTTTTCTACGCGATCTGGATGCTGAATCGCGAACCACGCAGCGACTTGCGCGCCTAAAGACTCGCCCGAGATGTATACTTTCTCCTCGCCAATAGCATTCACAAAATCTTTTAAAAAGTTTATATACGTCTGGGGACCGTAATCTACCTCCGGCATATCCGAGTATCCGTGCCCGATCATGTCAATAGCGTATACATGAAAATGTTTTGCATGCACTTCAATATTTCGTGCGTAGGCCTCCGCGTGACCTCCCGTACCGTGGAGGAAAATAAGAGCCGGACCGTCGCCGGCCTCGAGCACACGTGTATTCACTCCTCCCGCGTTGATGAAGGTTTGACGTAGGGGTACTCCTTGTAAAGCGTTCCAAATACTCGTCACTGATGTCTTCCTTGTCTCTATTAAGGTTATTTGGGCCCGAACTTCGGGTCATAATTTTTCCCATCAGGGGACCATCCTCGGGTAGGTGCCCAAGTACCCCACCTTTGAATTCCTCTCAGTCGTTGGGAGACTAGATTTCTCCAACGCATGACAATGTAGTCCGGTCGGAACAGACGTTCCTTCCTCCAAAAATTCTCGTATTGGTAGACATGATGCATTTGTTCTCGACCCCAGTCATCAAAGTTATTGAACCCCCAAGTATCTCCATCACCTACAGGGACGTTGCTGTCTCCCTCACTCCGCCATACAAGAGGCGCAAGTTCTTTTTTGCAACGGGATCGAAAAATGACTTCAGACTCCGGTGTATCACAGATTGCTCCGTGCGCGATGATGTAAAGATGGTGATCCTCGTCGATTGGCGTATACCATTCGAAATGGAGGACTCCCGGGGCGGGGAAATAATCTACCTCTAGTCCGCAGGGCATAAAAAGCCCTACCTCTATGTCCCAATTCTCGTGTTCGAGGTGTGGATCAACATTAGGCGCCGTTATATAAGTTCCGTCTACTTCCGCATGCCATATATTAATGTCATCAAACTTAACAATGCCCCAAGGTCCGTTATCACCATTTAATTCCGTTACTTTCCCCTTATTGCTAGGGAAAGTCGATAGGGGGACTGGTACGTCTATTTGTTCGAACAATCCTGCGTTGCGGTGAGCATAGAGGTGGGCAGCATCGTATCCGTTCTCTGCGGCAAGGCGCCAGTTAGCGCGTGATTTGTTTCGCGCAACAGATTGAACCACAAGGTTAGGTTGGAGAAATTTTGGTTGAATATCCTGTTCTATCGCTGGAGGTGGGTCGATATCGCCGATGAAGACAAAAACAACTCCGTTTATTTCTTGAACGGGATAAGTTTTCTGCTGAAGTTTGCCTATAAGCTTGCTTCCCGGCTCCGTCAGCACCTCGACCAGCTTTCCACTCCTCACATCAAAGGTAAAGCCGTGGAGCCAGCAGGTGAGGGTAGTCTTGCTATAGCACTCAGGTCTGGCCGAAAATGCTGAGCCCCGATGTGGGCAGCGGTCTTCGAGAGCGAATACTTGATTGTCGAGACGTTTGAAAACGATCCGCTCTCCGCATATCATTTCGCCTCGAACTTCACCCTCTGAGAGTTCTTCTCCAAAAAAGCTGGCATACCAATGATTCCGAAGTCCGAGAGAGGCCTCTAAATAGGGTTCGTAGGAAGTCGTGCGCTCGCGAGCCTCCGCTAGAGTCTCCTCCTCTAAATCATCCCGCATGGACTCTGTCGCAGGCCCGTTCTTTTTCATCAACTCTCCGATTGAAGCATTTTCCTGATGCATTAGTAAAGTACCAGGCGCGCAATACAGTACAGCGATATTGTATTCCAGGCATGAATGCTGATGAACTTTATAGACTGAATATTGCCCAACTAACGGCTTTAGCTAAGGGCGGCAAGTTGAGCCCTACGGAGATCGTCGAATCTTGCATCGCGCGGATTTCTCAACGAGACAGCGAAGTGCTTGCCTGGGCAGCCTTTGATCCCGAGTTTGCACTTGAACAGGCTCGGGAGCTGGAGAAGAGTGACGTTCGTGGCCCGCTTTATGGCATTCCCTTGGGTGTTAAAGATATTATTGATACGGCTGACTTTCCTACGGAGAGAGGATCGTCCGTTTTTCGAAATCGTCGTCCTCCAACCGATGCCAGCTGCGTAAAGCTCTTGCGCGAGGCTGGCGGGATCATCATGGGGAAGACCGTTACGACGGAATTCGCGTATTTTGCTCATGGCCCAACTAAAAATCCCCACAATCCACTGCACACGCCGGGCGGCTCCTCGAGTGGATCGGCTGCTTCGGTTGCAGACTTTCAAGTTCCTGGTGCTCTGGGGACACAGACTGCGGGATCGGTAATTCGCCCGGCCAGCTTCAACGGGATTATCGGGTTCAAGCCGACTTACGGACTTTTCCCTCTAGATGGTGTCTTGCCTCTAGCGAGTTCGCTGGACACTCTAGGCCTATTTTGTCGAAGTCTCGACGATCTGCCGATACTGGGTTCTGCCCTGACTCACGAAGCTCGATTTAAGACGCGCCCGGTCGTCTCTTCTCCCCGGGTTGCAATTATAAGAAGTCCTCAGTGGTTTAAGGGCTCTGGAGAAATGCAGGAGAGCTTCGAAGCTTTCGTATCACGACTCCGTAAGTCCGGGTTAGTGGTTACGGATGTAGATTCCCCGATACTTGAAGGTTTGGCTGAATCGCAGGGCTCTCTACTTGCCCTAGAAGCTCAAGAAACACTTGGTCCCATCGTGTCATCGAATCCGTCGAAGGTCCGGAAAGAAACGAAAGATCTTCTGGAACTAGGGAGAGGCTTGAAACCAGAGATTCTCCACGAGATTAACTCCCAAGTAGATAGGGCTCGAATTTTTTTCCAGGAAAAGATATTTGTTGAATCGGATATTGTATTGACTCCTGCGGCGATCGGGGTTGCACCCCGAGGTTTGATGTCCACCGGAGATCCACTGTTTAATCGGATTTGGACTTTTCTAGGCCTTCCCTGTTTGTCATTACCGATAGGCGTCGGATCTAACGGTTTGCCCCTAGGAATTCAAATGGTGGGTCCATTTGGTGAAGATGAGCAGTTGTTGGCATGCTCCCATGCCTTGGTGGATAACTGCCAATTTCCAATCGTACCCTCGTAACCGCGTCGATTAGATTCTTAAGTTAAAAACTAAGTTCATTTGTTATTTAGAGAAACCATACGGTTTTGGAAGTCCCAGCTCATGAGGGTGTTTGGTTCAATTTCGATCGCGACTTCGTGCTGAGATCTAGAGAGAAGGAGCGTCGAAAGCGCTGGATTGGAGGTTCCGAGGTATCTTTCGATCAGCCTCTCAAGAAATTCCTTCCCTAGTTCAGGGATAATATTTGCTTTTCCGGTCCCCCTTACGCCTTTGTAAGGAAAGTTCTCGTTAGATACTTCGAATGCACATCGAGAATCGCGCCGTAGCATTTGAACAATACGAGAATTTTCCTGGCTTGCGCACCACAATCTCCCGTTTAGTAAGGTGAACCAGAGAGAAACGAGTAAGGGGGTTCCGTTGCCTCCGTTACATCCCAAACGGATGGGTATTTGCGATGTCTGAAAATACTCATCTATTTGTACTTGTGACCAGGGGCCTTTTGTTTTCATTTTGTTGCGTCCTTCTCCCTTACTTTTCCAGCAAGAATACTCTCTGTTCGAGGTCTTCAAGTGATCCGATAATTGTGACGTTTTCTACAAAGGGAAGTTCACGTGTCCCCGCACCCCCAATCCAGATCTTTACGGAGTCCGGAATACCTCCTCGAAGGGCACCAATCAGGCTATAGCTTTGGCTTGTTGGAATCGTCACGAGACTCAAGGCAAGGGCAACGGCTCCACTGGTTTCGATAGACGTGACCAAATCTTCAATGGGCAGTTCAGTTCCAAGATAAATAGGATTTGCACCCGCTCCTAAGGCGGTAAGAGCGGCTATTTGCAATCCAAGCTCATGACGTTCGCCGGTCGGGGTTCCAAAAATGATTTTCGGGCCGATTTTGGAAACAGCTGTTAGCTGGAGAGCTGAGCCCAGCATTGAGCGAAGTAGGCTAGTAGCGAGGTGCTCGGACGGGATCGCAAATCGATCGGATGCCCAGCGGTCCCCGATCTCTTGAATTAATGAAAAAGCAAATTCCTTTGCAAACCGTGTCGGTCCCAGGGCTGAAAGCTGCGAGGAAAGTAGGCGTTGAGCCTCAGGGCCGTCGAGTCGCTCGAGAGCAGTTAGGATCTCTTCAATTTGATTTTCGGAGGATAAAGAGGGTTTCGCAAGGTGCTTTCTCAACGTTGGTAGGTCTAGCTGGGCGACTTGTCCTATTCGTAAACCTGAGTCAACAACTGCTTTGAGCAATTTCAGTCTCTCGAGGTCTTGGTTTGTGTATCGCCTTGTTCCTCCAGCAGTCCGGAGGGGTTGGATCGCGTTGTAGCGTCTTTCCCAGGCCCTCAGGAGTTCTGGAGATAAGCCCGTGAGTCGGGTGATTGTACGAAGGGGGTACGTTGAAACCTCGTTGTTTTGTCTAAGTTCTTCCATATCTACATTCTATACAATATATCATTTATGTACAGATAATATTTTAATTAAATTACAAGTGATATATAACTTACTGTTATTATTAATTTTTTAATTTATCTTTTAAAGATATATACGATGGGACATTATAAATCTTGACAAAATGTTATTTTTGTATAGATTAAATGTCGTAATAAATTGAGCCGCTGGGGGGAACAATCTCCGAGATATCGCTCGTTAGTGAGTCATCGAGATCGTTCAAAGGGTCATTAGATCCGAATCACCGCTGCGCTGGAGGCACTGGAAGTTCCAAAGAGCTTGGGGCTTGCATTAATCCGGAGCCAGCACGAAGGAGTTTAAGAATGATTAACGAAGTAGAGGACGCGCAAATCAACCTGCCGAAAAAGGACGTGATACCTGGTGTCGGGGGACCGAAAGCCTTGTTCCTTTTGGCTGCCGGCCTTTCTTTCTTTTTGTCAGTGTATTTGTTTTTTACAGGTAGTAGGGAGCAAGGAATTTTTGTCGGAATATGGGTTCCATCGATTCTCTCAGCCGGCGGTTTGCTGATTGGAGGGAGACGATCGTGAGCGATTCAAACTTACTTGCCTTCGGTTGCGTCGTCACTTTCATAGCGCTTTCTGGTGCGTACGTATACATGCGAGAGTGTTTTACCGCTGCAGAGCAAACGCAAAAAATAAAGGTTGACGATAAGGAACGAAGATAATGATGAGACTGATACCAAGGACAGGCTCTCTTAGTCTGTCCTTGGAGCAGTACTCGAATTTATTAAAGCAATCGTCCAATCGTTTAGATAAATAGGATTTCAAAGGGCAGTTTTCAATGACACGTGGAATTCACTGGTTTCGTAACGACTTACGTATTGATGACAACAAAGCACTAAAGTGTCTTTTGGATAAGGTTGATGAATGGCTTCCCGTTTTCGTTCTTGACCCTCGTTTAGAACATGTGCTTGAGCGTCCAAGGTATAAATTTCTTGCCTCCTGTCTTGAATTTCTACAAATCTCACTTGAGTCTCATGGAGTTCCTTTTTTAATCCGACACGGTCTACCCGAAGAGGTTTTGCCGCGACTGGTACACGAAACTCACGCCTCCTTTGTTAGCTTTAACGAAGATATAACGCCGTTCGCAATCGGCCGCGATAACAAGGTCAGACTCCTAGTCGAAAAATCCGGAGCAAGGGTTTTGTCCTGCGTTGATCATGTGATCTTTTCGTCAGACGACATTCGAACGCAAAGTGGAGGCGCTTATCAAAAATATTCACCTTATCGAAAACGCTGGCTGGAGAGGTGGAAACAATTTCCTCAGAAACCTTGTATCTTAAACAACTTGAGCAGGCCGATTTCCGGTTTCGTTATGGAAAATCAAAGTTTTCCTGAGACCGTTACAAAGCTACTACATAATTCAAAGTATTTTCCAGGGGGCACAAAAAACGCAAAGAAACGCCTAAATGTTTTTCTTGAAAGGTTGGTTAGGAATTATCAAAGGGATAGGGATGTACCATCAATCGATGGCACGTCCCGGTTGTCTCCTTACATACGTTTCGGGGCAATTTCCATACGAGAGTGTTTTTCCAAAGCGGAAGAATGCATTTTGTCTGAAGAACCTTCGCAAATTGGGGCTAACAAGTGGATTGATGAACTTATCTGGCGGGAATTCTATTCATCAATAATGGAAAGTAATCCTAGTGTTTTAGATGAAAATTTCAAAAAGGAATACGATGCAATGACATGGAATAATTCAGCCGATGAATTTCAGAAATGGTGTTCTGGAACAACGGGCTTTCCGATTGTCGATGCAGGTATAAGACAGCTTAAGAGTACGGGTTGGATGCACAATAGAGTTAGGATGATCGTGGCAAGTTTTCTAACCAAAGATCTCTTAATTCATTGGAAGGAAGGGGAACGTTTTTTCTCTGAGTACTTGTTGGACTACGACCCTTCTTCCAATAATGGTGGATGGCAGTGGGCTGCATCTACAGGAGTGGACTCCCAGCCTTACTTTCGAATATTCAATCCCGAGCTCCAGTCAAGAAAATGGGACCCTCAAGGAATTTTTATTAAGCGTTGGATTCCTGAACTCCGTGATGTCGATGATGAAGCTATACATAACCCGGACAGATTTAGTAGCTCTACAAATTATCCTAGACGAATGATTTGCCATGATGAGAGAAGAAAGTTGGCTTTACAGAGATTTTCATATGTTCGAGGGAGGAAGAATAAAGTAGGAAATCAGAGGCAGAGACAGAATGATTAAATCTTTTAAAGAAAGACTTGGCGCTAACGAAATGGGTGAAGAAGTTGATATAGACAAGACTCAGAGAGTTCTACTTACAGGTGCTTCGGGATACATCGGAGGGCGCTTGAGAGAGAAGTTGGAAGAACGGGGGGCTTTGGTTCGCTGCTTAGCAAGGCGACCAGAATTCATCAGGAACCGACTTGGTGAGAAGACAGAAGTGGTACAAGGAGATGTTCTGGAAAGAGCTACCCTCGACGCGGCACTCAAAGGGATAGATACGGCATATTACATGGTTCATTCCATGGGCGGAGAGGGTCCTGAAGGATTCTCAGAGCGTGACCGGATAGGTGCCGAAAATTTCTCTTTGGCGGCTCGAGAATCGGGTGTTGAACGGATTATTTATTTAGGTGCATTAGGTATTGAGGGAGATGAGCTCTCAACTCATTTAGAAAGCCGGCAGCAAGTTGGAAATATTCTACGCACGTCTGGCATCGAGGTCATTGAGTTTCGTGCTTCGATAGTCATTGGTGCAGGGAGTCTTTCTTTTGAGATGTTAAGGTCACTCGTTGACAGGCTTCCAGTGATGGTTACTCCGAGATGGGTTCATGTAAAAGCGCAACCAATAGCTATTGAAGATTTGCTGAAGTATCTCATCGCTGCCTTGGGATTACCTGCCGAAGAGAGTAGGGTCTACGAAATTGGAGGGGCCGACCAGGTATCATATGGTGACTTGATGCACGAATATGCGAGGCAGCGTCGATTGCGAAGGTACATGATACCTGTTCCATTTCTGACTCCACACCTAAGTAGCTTGTGGCTAGGGTTAGTTACTCCACTATACGCGCGAGTCGGCCGCATCTTAATCAGAAGTATTTGTCACGAGACCTTAGTCCGGGATCGCGCAGCTACAAGAGACTTCGATATAAAACCGATGAGCGTCGAAGAGGCTATTGCAACAGCTCTCTCGAAAGAGGAGAAGGACCTTGCTCAAAGTAGGTGGTCTGATGCGTTTTCCGCAGGAGGAGCTGACCCTCAGCAGTTTCAGACCTACGGAGGGGCGCGGCTCGGGAGATGTTTGGTTGACAGTCGAACAGTTTCCTTGCCGGTAGAACCCTCGGTTGCTTTTGATCCGATTAGCCGCATTGGAGGTGCTACCGGGTGGTACGCATATGACTGGCTTTTGCGGATTCGAGGGTTTCTGGATCTCTTGGTCGGGGGCGTTGGTGTAAGGCGTGGACGCCCTGAGGGTCGAGATCTTAGTATTGGGGACACTCTAGACTGGTGGCGCGTCGAGGAGTACAAAAGCGACCGATTGCTTCGCCTCGTGGCAGAAATGAAATTGCCGGGAAAAGCATGGCTCGAATATGAAGTACAGCCAAATTCCGAAGGAAGTACGATAAGGCAGACCGCAGTGTTTGATCCCGCAGGGCTCGCTGGCCTCCTTTATTGGTATGGGATATATCCTCTTCACGTGACCGTTTTTAAAGCGATGCTCTTGGGCCTTAAAGAGGCCGCACTCCGCGATGAAGAACCCATGTAGTAAAAGTGTGGTGATCAAGGACTGAGCGGTAGGATATAGGAGTCTTGTAAAACCCGGTAAGGCTAACTATTTGGCCTGGTACGGAGAGGTGGCCGAGTGGTTTAAGGCGGCGGTCTTGAAAACCGCTAGGCGTTCACGCGCCTCGTGGGTTCGAATCCCACCCTCTCCGCCACTATATATTCATGTCTTAGCTGGGCGAATCTTTCATAGGTCTCGCTATGCTTGAAGATCGCGGAGAGGTGGCCGAGTGGTTTAAGGCGCACGCTTGGAAAGCGTGTGTAGTTAATCGCTACCGTGGGTTCGAATCCCACCCTCTCCGCCACTATATATTCATGTCTTAGCTGGGCGAATCTTTCATAGGTCCCGCTATGCTTGAAGATCGCGGAGAGGTGGCCGAGCTGGCTGAAGGCGCTCCCCTGCTAAGGGAGTATGGGTTAATCGCCCATCGTGGGTTCGAATCCCACCCTCTCCGCCAGCGCCCGTTTCCAGGAGCGGACACAATTACTTTCAGATCAGGAACGAGTTACCACTCCGCTGGATATGTAAATAAGAGATTAGGTAAGCCCTTGGAGAGTTCGGAGTTGCTGCTAGGATGGTCTCCTTATGCGCCCGTAGCTCAGTTGGATAGAGCGCTAGGTTGCGGACCTGGAGGTCGCACGTTCGAGTCGTGCCGGGCGCGCCACTCTCCAATGCGAATAGTTTTTCTGCGATAATTACCTCGTTATCTGTCACCGGAGTGAGGTCACGCTGTCCTAGCTGTGATTTCGAAGGACGAGTTCTTTCGGATGAGGTTCCAGAAAGGTCTGATTCTTGAGAAATTCAATGTTGTTTCGTCTTATGTGGTGCTTAAGAAGAGTGACAGGCACGATGAGGGGCAAAATACCTCTTTTGTAATCCAGAATAGCTAGGGAAAGTTCTTTTCTAGAATCAACGTCTAAAATTTTTTTAAGGTGTCCGGCCGCGTGATGTAAAGCATCAGTATTTCTTCCAACGGAAGGTAGTTTTTCCAATGCCTGCATAAAGGTCTGACTATATTTGTATTGAAAAGATCTCCTGGGATGTTCTTTTATGCTCGCGACAAGTTGGCCTAGTTCACGATAAAGTGAGGGATGATGAACACTTAATTGGAGTTTGTGAATTGTGTGAAACTTGACTACATGGTTTCTGGTCCATCGGCTCTGGAAGAGCATTTTTAAACGATGAAAGGCGAAGATCCGTTCGATAAAGTTCTCTCTGAGCTTGAGATCGTTTAGTCGCCCTTCTTCCTCAACTGGTAAGTTGGGATATGCGTTCATGACGGTCTGGGCGAAGAGGCCTCTTCCTACTCGCTTTGGGGGGGCAGTCCCGTAGACTTTAACTCGATAGACCCCGCAACTTGGTGAGTCTTTCTTGAAAACATAGCCTGACAAATCTAAAGGATTCAGGGCTCGTGTAGTCTTGAGCGAGTAATGTTGCATTTCCTTTGTATGGTTGATACCTGATTTTACTTCAACCAGTTCGATTCCATCTGACGATAGTTTCGTCTTTTTTGGTTTTGTTTCTAATAGATGCATCGCGGGTCTCGGAGTTCCAAGACCTAATTCCATCTCCGGGCATATAGGTATCCATTCGACATGCGGGCTTAAAACGTCTGTTAAGAACGAGCTTTTCTTATGACCGCCGTCAAACCGTACTTTATTTCCAAGCAGGCACGAGGAGACACCAAGGCGCAAGACCCTATTTCCAAATTCGGCCGGTATGGAATTGCGCGGAGTAGATCCACTGTCCTGCAAAGGTTTACTCTTCAGCCATTCCGTCAGCGTCCTTGGTTGAGAGTGTCCACCCTGTAAAGACGTCGCACTTCTTTAGCCTCCGCTTTCGGATAACTGGTCTGTATAACGTTAGTTAGAGATGTTCTTCCAGTTTGAAAATTCATGAAGGCGTAACCTTTGTACATAGAGACGTGAGCGCCATGATTTTCTTCAGGGTTATCTAACGTGTCTTCTGACCAGCTATAGGCGGGTGTCGAACCACGCATCAATCTTCCTTGAGGATCGAAGTAGAGACCAATAATAAAATTGTAGTTCTCGGAGTCAAAGAACATCATCCGACTTCCGTACGGGTGTCCTTCCAGTGTAGGTACGCCTTCAACAACGAGTGCGTTTCGCAATTCCCACCGGTCATTTAGTACTCGTGAGTGCGGCCCATAGTGACGGATGTACTGATGCTTAGTATTCATCACCGCAAGAACGCGATGCTGTCCTAAATATGTCCATGTATTTGACAAGACATTTCCATCGAATCCGTAGAAATCATCGTATGTAATTTCGCCTCCCAGCCAGGTATCGCTTTTTTCTTTAGCCGATAGTCGGCGAACCTTTCTTTCTCCTGGTAGGTATGCGTTGAGTGTGTCGTTCTCATGGGGGTCCGCCCAGCGCTCTGCGAGGAGCTTCTGATCTCTGAACTCAAAGGGTGCGAAATATTCCGTCAATTCTTTGTATATCGAACTTTCTGCTCCGCGAAAATCGAATCGGTAATCATTGTTCGCCAGTTGTGCCAAGCGACTCATATACACTCTTCTCCAACCCAAATCGACCGAACGCTCGATATGCCCCCCACCCGAAATCATTTCTGGGGGAAAGATTGAAAAATCTGAAGATGCATTGTCTCTTTCTTCGAGGAATAAGTTATGGGCGAAGATCACCTTTTGACCATAATGTTGCCAACGGAATGCGTTGTTCCAGGCGGCCATTAGACCTGCTTGTTCTGCGCTCGCATTGTCGATGTCAGGATTGCTAAATGGCTGTCCCGCAATGTAGTTAGTTAACGCTCCATCCGGAGCTAGACTGGCCTGTCCTTGAAACTGTAGAGTTGCTTGCTGGTATGCTGGGTGAGGTGCGTATTTTCCAGTTTCACTGATTTCCATCGAGAACTCAGAAAATGCCATTTCTCCAATTGGTCCTGGAGGGAGAAAAGGTTTGATTTTGTCTAGATCGTCAGCAGTGAGGACATCGCCTGGTTTGAACGTGGGTTCAAGATCTTTTGTTGCCTCAAGCCACTCGCCAACCTCAGATCGACTTACTTCCTGAATCGCCTGACTAACTTGGATCCAACCGGAGGTAATCAAAAATATAGAGAAAGCAACTAGCTTTACGGAATGGGATAAGCATGGAGTAAACGTTTTCATAGGAGCCTCTTTATGTAGTTTAGTACAAAGCGAGTCTAGAAACTTCATCAAATACGGTCTCCTTACGGTAGTCTTTTTCTCATTAATGGAGGATATGCCGATGGCAAAAGTACGTAGAGCGGAAGCACGGGATTTAGAGAAGGTAATTGCCCTTTTGGAAACCTGGGAGCTTCCTAATTTTCCAGATCTAAATTGGCAGGATGCTCGTCAAGCGTTTCCGGAACTTCTCAAAGGTAAGCGTGGATTAATCCTCGTCTCTGAAGAAGGTGTTGCCTTGGCAGGTCTCATTTCCTTGTCCTTCGCATATGCGCTGCACTTTGGTGGCGAATATGCTCTGATTGAAGATTTCTATGTAGCCGAAAATTTTAGAGGAAAAGGAATCGGAGGTCCTCTAATGCAGGCTGCGTTTCAGGAGGCACGTGATCGCGGCTGCCGAGAAATTCAAGTAAATGGCCCCACAGATGAAGGGCTTCCCGTATATATCCGCCATGGAATGCATGAGGCAGGTAAACATGTAAAAGCGTCTTTTTAGCCGCGATCTGCTAATACTTTCTCCCTTTCGAGATTCCGCCGATAAAGATTTGTCAAAATAGATTCAACTTCTTTTCTGATTTCTTCCGAGTTTTGACGATCGGCACTTTTGTGAATTTCTAAAAGTTGTTCTTGGAGAAATTTGTTTCTCTGTGCAACTTCTGAAAATTTGGGCGCAATCGGAATTTCCCTCGAAATGCTTCCTAGCGACTCCACCGAATTTCGAATCGATTCTGGAAGAGAGTCGACGCATTCTTCGATATCGCGATTTTCTTCCTGGAGCGTTGGTATTATCAAATCCCAAACTTTTGCAATTCTTCGAATAATTACTGACGCAGCCTTGATCTGGTTTCTCACCTCGCCTTCTGGTACTGAGGAAGCGACTTCTTCTCGGAGTACAATAGCCACATTGTTTAAAAGCTCGGAGGGTGTGGGCTCGATCATAGTCCTCTCCCGTTATTACTCGGCAACCACTCATAGAATTGCCGGAGGCATTCCGTTGTCCAAGTCATTCTATCCGCTAACCGCAAATTATGATTTCCGCCACCAGCAAAAGTATTTGCACCAGTAAGAGAAATTACTGCATGTTTTACTTCGCTAAATAAGCGATAGAACAGAAGCGTTTTTTCGTCTATTTTTACGTTTCTAATACTGAGATAGTGTTTTATAAATTGCGAGAAAGACAACTGTGGGTGAGGTGACCACAGGGGTCGGTAGGCCCATGCGATGTCTTCGCAAGCGTCGCCTAAATGAGCCATCTCCCAATCTAAAATAGACGTAAGTTTGTTATCTTCATACAAGATATTTCCAAAGCGGAAATCACCGTGCACGATTACAATCGTTTCAGCAACGGGACAGTTACGTTTTAACCAGCCGAAAGCGTTTACAAGGATTGGCAACGGCTCCATCCGATGCATTAAGAAGAGATCTTCCCATATCGATACTTGCTTTATTGCTGCATTTTCTTCAGTGATGATTTCGCATGATTTAAAATCAGAAGTATTCCAATTAACATTGTGAAGTCTTGCTGCAGCTTCCGCCATCTGACTGGCCAAATAGGCATTCCTCACTTTATATTTGGAATTGAGGAGATTTCTTAACTCTCCTTGACCCGATACACGCTCCATTACGAATCCGGGAGCCCCAAGGAAGTGCCCGTTGGCATCCAACCAATAAGAAGAAGGAGACGGAATATTTTGTTTAGAGAGAAAGTCTAAGAGATCAAATTCAGGTGACAGCTCTTGTTCGAGTTGACCCTTATTTACCTGTAATAGAAGTACACATTTTCTTGTTTCGTCTTCTTTTCCGTTGAACCACTTTGCGTCAAAACTATAAGCAGATCGCGCGTTTCCGCCGGAAATAGTTCTCAAGTCTGTAATATTAATGTGATCTGATCGGGGTTCTCGATTTGCGATCAGAGTGGATAAACCTCGTCCGAGTTCTTCTGTATTCAAGCGAGAAAACTCCAGCCCGGTTTGTTGGCTAGACACGCCTCGTATGCATCGGGCTCCACAGGTTGTAAAATACCGGTGGTTACTTCGCCTTCGCAGCGAATTTCGCAATGGTGTTCATTTAGGCCGGATAGATTTTTTCTGACCAGTGGGTCGGTTACATCGTACTTATCACCTTCAGTGACGTTATCGCCGAGGTACTGTCCTTGATAAATATTTTTATCCGGCGTACCGCCGTATAATCCACATCTCATGAAAGCGGTTTGGTATCCGAGCCTTCGAAAAGATACGGTTTTGGAAGTGCCGTCGTCTAGTTGATAATCTATCTCTCCTTCAACAAATAATTTTGTGTCATCCTCAAATCGTAGTCGTCTATTGGCTTCGATTACTCGACCCATGCCAGGGCGAGAGTCGCCAAAATTGTACAGAACGATATTTCCCCATATCGCGAAATTCTTAAATGCGATCCAGTTTCCGCCAATCCATCCAGGCCGTAATTTTCGACCAATATGGAACTGGGGCCCCCCTACCCCTCTACCAACACCCCAGTGTCGGTCCCTAGTGCCACGACAGTCTTCTCGATTGAGTTCTATTTTCCTCCCATCAACATTGACCCATCCTTCAACGGTTCCAAAGCCTTCAAAACCAGCGGTAGTATCGCCTTGACGGCCTCGTGGTTTCGTGAATTCTATTGGAGTTTTCGAGTCGTGATGTATTTGTCGTCTTTCATCATACCAATCGAACTCGTAACTTATACCCCATTCATTTTCCTCAAGGATATAATGCCAATGTCGGAGTCCCTTCACTATTTTAGGTTGGATCGGGCCTACTTTCATATTCATACGATCTGCCCCGAGTCGCCTAAAGGACCTTATCGATATATGTGTACCTTGAAGGTTTAATATCACGAAGGCCTCAGCGGTATCGAGGTTTGGGTAAAAACTACCGCCAGTAACTAGGAGTAACTCACCAATATCATCATGGGCAATTGCCCAGTATCGTTCGTACACCCTCGGATCGCTAGACCACATAACTCTAATAGGATCCGTAGTCTGGTGAATCAAATAATCATCAATTGGAGCAAGAGGGAATTGCTCGTCAAAGCTGTTGTCTTGAATAATAAGGTTGTTTTCTGAATCGATTAAACTCATCCGGTCTCCGAAATTATATCTATTCTTTTCTCTGTAATAACTAGAGTTGCTCACTTTTTTTTAAATTCTTCTCAGTAAGAAAATCTTGGCAGATTTGGAGAATCAGCCCATTTTTTTTATTTTGTTCCGGACCAGAGCATATTTTTGCACTGATCGCATTTAATGCGCGAGATCTTGCGTCTTCAAAAAACTGTAGTAATTCGATGTGAGCATCCAGAAAATAGGATTTGATTGTCTTAACTAGGTTTTCGCCGAATTCCCTGATTTCGTTAAGATTTTTATTTGAAGTTTCAAGAACCTCAGAAAAGTATTCTTTTAGAGTCTCTTTTTTCCCCGATGTTATTTCTTCTGCTTCAGACGAGATTCCATGTAGAAAAGATAATATAAGAAGAAGGTAAAAAAATTTTGACATTACTAGACGTCTGAAAATTTTGGAGGTCGCTTGTTTTTAAATGCTGTTACTGCCTCTTGATGGTCTAGTGCGGTGTTTGTTGAGATCTCATATGCGATTGACGCATCCATTATGCTGTGTGCAAGCTGCTTTAAAGCAATATTGACAGACACCTTTGTCCAGCGGATTGCTCGAGTTGCTCCAGCTGCCAAATCACTGGCGTATTTGTCCACTGCTCCATCAAGCTCTTCTCGAGGGAAGATATAATTCACAAGCCCCATGCGGACCGCCTCGTCAGCTTTGACGGCTTCTCCGGTCATTAAATAATGTTTTGCCCGTGCGTAGCCGATAAGTTGGGGCCAAATCACAGCTCCTCCGTCTCCCGCAACAAGGCCCGCCTTGACATGAGGGTCGAGTAAGACGGCTTTCTCGGACATGAAAATCACGTCCGAGAAAAGAGCGATGGTGGCCCCAAGGCCCGCGGCTGGACCGTTCACTTTTGCTATTAGAGGCTTTTCCAGATCAAGTAGCGAGAAGACAATTTCTTTTCCATCAATAGCTATGCGTTCAAACCTCACTGGATCGTCGATCATTGCTTGAAACCAATCAAAATCACCTCCGGCGCAAAACCAATCGTCGATACCTGTGAGAATTACTACGTCTGATTCCTGATCCCGTGCGGCAAATCGGAAAATTTGTGATAGCTCGTGATGAAGAGTGTCTTCAATTGCGTTTAGTCGTTGCCCGTTGTTCATCGCTAGAGTGAGAACCCTTCCTTTGCGATGAATTTGAAATGCTTGAAAATCACTTTCTTTCATGGTTTAGTCTTTACCTAGTTATTTAGAGGTTCTGTTGATAATGCCTGAAGATACCCAGACTACTATATCTCCTGAATATTACCCCAAAGGATTCGCTGCGTGGCTGCAGCCTCTTTGGGATGCTCGACAGAGATTTGTCTCGTCCTGGTCAGCGCAGGAAAGATCCGTTCTGCTAGCCATTTTGCGATGCTTCACGGAACTCTCTAGGGGTCCATTTCTTGCGGATCTGCTCGAACTAGTCGATATATCTGAAAAAGAGACACTCGATATTCTTAGACGCTTTAATAAAAAAGATGCATTAAAGTATGATGAAAAGACTACGAAAGTCCTTGCCTTCTATCCGTTTTCTGACATCCCCTGTGCACACGAGGTTGTTTTTCCAAGCGGAAAACGTCTGTGGGGTATGTGAGCGGCTGGCACGATAGCTATCCCTGTCGTGTACGGGGAAGGTACGCGAGCTACGGTTCATTCAGAGTGCGATCATTGTAAAAACAAAATTTGTTTTGATTTGTCTGTTACCAAAGAAGGAGCGGAAAGCTCAAGCTCTGTAGCAGGGGCACTTCGAGAATGGGATCCTATTCCCACGGCCCAAGATCGCGCCCAGCCTCACATGCTAGATGGAATGTGACTCAGGGTGAAGTTCTTCTGTAGCGAAGAACATCATCACTTATGGCTTCAGACTCACACCAAGGAACTAGGATTCCTGATTGACTTTGAACAGAGTTCCAGGATTTGTCACACGTTTTATGGTGACCTGGTGGAGAAATGCGGCGGCACCAATAGAAACCTTCGCCCTTAAACAGCCTCGAGTTCTATATCGAATTTCATCACTGAACCGTTTTCGTCCTTTGACAATGCAAAAGCCAATTTATCTGTGGCGGCTCTTACAGCGTCAGAATCGAGATATTTATCTCCTTGAAAGTAGACTTGAGAGGTAAGTGGTCTATAACCCTCATGGCGAGCAATTACATGCAGGTGAGCGGGGCGCCAAGGGTGCCGCCCTAATTCGTTTAATAGCCGTCCCGTCGGCCCCTCATGTGGGATGGTATAGGGAGAGGGTCGAATGGTTTTGAGAGTGTACGAGCCGTCGTTTTCGCTTTTCATTCTTCCGCGGAGGTGGCCGTCGGGAAGCCCAGGCATAAAATTTGAGTAACGCCCCTCGGCGTCACATTGCCAAAAATCTAGTTCGGAGCCACTGAGGGATTCTCCGTTTGTTCCTCGGACCGTTCCTTGAACGGTGAGTCTCTCGCCCGGTTCGTTGTCACCCGCTAATTGGCCATTCTCTAGCCAAGGCATATCTGGGAGATAAAAAGGTCCGAGGACTTGTTGAGGGGTCCCTTCCTGTTTCTCTGCGTTGGCGGCAACAACGTCAGATTCCAGAAAAGCATCGAAGAGGAGAGAGGTTTCCCCCTTCGAAACCGCTTCTGTTAAGAAGTCAATTGTGCTTCGGTATTCGTCATGTGTAATATCGTGCCGCCTAACGATCTCATTTATTGCTGCAACGAAGTCTCTGGTGATTAGCGCTGTTCGGGAATCGGACATTCTTTGTCTCTCCTGTCTGGGGTTGTCTGAGAATAGCAGGCTAGCTACTTCAAATTAAAGGCATTTGCTGCGTTATCCCAAAGGATCTTACGTTTCACAACGTCGCTGAGTTTCTGCTCTTCAAATTTCCCAAATCCCCACGGGAAGGTTCCGTCCGGGTGTGGATAGTCGGTATTAAAGAGGATGTTGTCTTCACCAACCAGTTCTACGGCTGCCGGAAGGGTCATCTCGTCTCCTCTAGCTGCGACATAGACCTGCCTTTTGAAGTAATCAGTTGGACGCAATTTTAGCTCCGGGTGCTCGGCGTTCCCCGAAAAATCCCAGTGTTGCTCCATTCGTTGTAACCAATAAGGAAGCCAACCGGCATCGGCCTCTACGTGTACTACTGTTAATTCTGGAAATCTTTCCAGCACTCCGTACCAAATGATCGACATCATCGCGACCATGGCCTCAAAGGGGTGAGCGATGATGTGACCGGTTACATGTGTTTCCATTCGGTCTCCGTAGGAGGGTAAAACCGGTGAGCCTGAATCGTGTAAACAAATAGGTAAGTCGAGTTTCTGTATCGTTTCCCATAAGGGGTCATAATCGGAATGGTAAAGGTTTCTGTTTTCCACAGGATTGGGTCGAAGGTAGAAAGACACACAGCCATCTTCAGCAGCTCGTTTCGCCTCTTGAATCGCTAATTGTGGGTCTTGCAGGGGAAGCATTGCTGCCCAACGAAGTCGCGTGGGATCTTCTGAACAGAACTCCATTGACCATTTGTTGTAGGCCTGGCAGCACGCACTCAGGAGTTCGGTGTCCTTAAAAGGTTTCCCTAAGATTTGTCCGCCACGGGTCGGATAAATGATTTGAACATCTACTCCATGATCGTCCATGTCCATAATACGTGTCTTGGGTGCATATTTTCCGTCTGCGGCTCGTTTAAATCGTTTCATCGCGTTGTTTACTGCAGCGATAAATTCAGGTGGCGACATTGGATAGTTCCCCTCAGAAACAACTTTTTCTCCTTCAACTATCATGGAAGGATGTCCGTGGGTCGTCACTGAAGTGGGAGCTCTATCGCGAAATTTCGGTTCTATGTAATCAGTCCAAATTGATATTGGCTCCATCTGGTGAGTGTCTGTGTCCACAACTCGCATTCCATTTCTCATGCCATTTCCTTCCTTTTAAAACGTGGATTCCCGCGCTTTCACTACTGCAGTAATAACTTCATTGTAGGGTGCCTCGGTTCCAACTTCTCTTGCTACGATAGGCACCATTCCATTAATTTCGTTGATCTCTGAGAGTCGCTTTGCTTCGTGATCTTGCAGCATGGAAGGTCGCGCGTCTGGGACTCTCTTTGAGAAATTTCTGATGTATTCTTCAGGGTCTTCGTAGGAAAACTTGATTCCTTTGGCGCTACCTGCGAGAAATGCTTCTCTCCCGCAGCCCATTGCAATTTCCCAAGTGATAGGATCGTCCATCACTGCCTTAGCAGAACGCAGAAAAGCAGTACAAGGTCCGTTGAAGGTTACATTTACAATAAATTTTTCCCACACGAGTTGATCGATGTCTTCATAAGCTTTTACGCGGAATCCGGCTTCTTCCCACAGTTTTACAGTTCTTTGGAGCCGTTCACTGATACCGCCACCGTGTTCTCCTAACCTTACAAGCTCCATTCCATGATGATGTGCATGACCGGGTCCCTTCATTGAGGCAGCAAATCCCCCTGCAACACCAATAAGAATTCGGGAAGATTCTACATGTCGAGCAAGTCGCTCAGCTGCCCCGAGACCATTTTGAATAGTTAGAATGGGAGTTTCGTCTCCTAATAACGGCTCTAGACTTTGAGCAGCCTCAGCGACGCCTCCGGCCTTAGTCGATAGAATAACCAGGTCGCATTTTGGTGCATCTGAGTACGTTGTTGTTGCATGAATCTTAACTCTTCGGTCGCCACTCTTACCTGCAACACGAAGTCCATGCTTCTGAATCGCCTCAATGTGTTCTTGCCATACATCAATCGCCCAGATCTCGTTTCCCGATTCGGCTAATAAGCCCGCGTAAACGGATCCCATTGCACCGACTCCAACTACCGCAATTCGCACTCTATTCCCCCTCCAAAATCTTATTCAAACTCGATTTCAACGGATCCGATAGACCCGAAATCTGCGCGCCAGTGACCTGGTTCCTTCACCTTGTGATTGCTGAAAGAGCCCGTGATGACTTTTTGTCCTGACTCGAGTCGCATTCCAAATTTACCCAGGGTATTTGCTAAAACTGCAAGCGAAACAAAATGGTCATCAATGCAGTCACGACCGAGAGATTCAGATTGGATTTCGCCGTTCCGCGTAAGGGTGGAAATTACGTCATCAGACTTAAACTCTGAAGTAAGTAGTTTTTCTTCTCCTGGAACAATTCCCCACTGAGCAAGGTCATCTGCTACCAGCAAGCCGAAATCTTTTCCATCTGTTCTAAATTCATTTATCTCCATTCCCGCGGCTACTGCCCGCGTCGATTTACGCGCGATTTCGGCAGTAACCTCACTAGTTGGGAAAGTCTCTCCAATAGTAAAGCAAAGTTCGTTTTCGATTCCCGCGCCTTCCGCGATAGAACTCAGAGAAATATTTCCTCCATTATCTTGAACACCTGATTTCAATAAATATCCAAATGGCTGATCATTTGTGCCTAGG